>CAZGWZ010000007.1:0-17235 GCA_964529545.1 uncultured archaeon | reverse complement strand
CAGGAAATCTATCATTATATAATCTTTAGTTTCTTTCTAATTAATATTAGGAGCGCAAACAGCACCAGCGTCGTCATAGCAAGCACGATTGTCGCGCCCTGCTCCGTCTGCGTTCCGAGCATCTTGACCCTGTACTCCGTCCATGCGATGCCCGTTTCGTGGACGTCGCTTGAACATGTGACTGTCACCCTGGCCCTGTGGGGGCTTCCCGTATCCTCTATATTAAGCGTGTATTGCTCTCCGGTCTTCTCCATTTCAAGCGTGCGGGAGTCTGTAAGCCTGTTGAATGAGAGGTCATACTCGTCAATCCTTGCCGAGCATTCTATAGGCACGTCGCCTCCGCTTCCCTCATTCACGATGGCCGCTATGCTTACTTCCTCGCCGGGCACGTATTCGGTCTTCTCATGGATCAGGCTTATCTCCACGGGTATCCTCACGACCGTGTATGTGGACCCTGCAGAGCCCTCGCTGTAGTACGTCCTTTCGCATCTGACATTCACTGTGTGGTCGCCAAGCGACTTCTGGGTTATCTGCGCCTCGTAGTACTGGCCGGAGCCAGCAAGGGCGTATTCTGCACCATCCACCTCCGCGCTGCAGCTCGAGCCAGATATTATGCCCCCGGTCGCATAGTCCGTGTGTGTCACGATTATCTTTATGTCTGCCGTGGGATAGTAGTTCTTGCTCATCGGCGACATTATGTTCACCTTTGAAATCCTGTCTGAGGGGGTGAAGGACTGCGTCCACGACCCGGAAACGTACGTCGGCGACGTGCATTGCACCGTCAGGATGTGAAGCTTGTTCTCATAAGGAATAGTAACGGTGCCCCTGTAGCCCGAGCCTGTGTTTCCGAGCTGGCTGCTCTCCCCGTCTATAGATGCGCTGCATGTTGCGTCGCTTATGTGCTGGCCTCCGCTCATATAGTCGGCCTCGACTGCCATGTTGTCACCAAACCTCCTGATGCCCGGGACCGTTACTGCGAGCGAAGACGGCCTCTTGGATATCTCGAAAGACTCGCTGTCAGTGTCAGTCTTGTAAAGCGACGATGATCCGCAGGTCACCTGGACCGTGTATGAGCCTATTTCATCAGGGACCTGCACATACCGGCTGTACTGGCTGGTATACTCGTTTAGCGTGAACTCGTCTACCGTGGTCCCGGACCTCCTGAGAGTTCCCGTGCATATACCGCTTATGTGCGAACCTGACTCGCTCCTGTAGGTCGCGTACACTATGAGGGTCTGCCCCGCTGAAGGAGAGCTCGGCGAGAGAGTCACGCTGACGGTGGATTCCATCTTTTCGACATCTATCGTGTTCTCTTCAAGGGCGCTCTCATGGCCGTACTTGGAGCAGTTGATGTCCAGGTCATAGGTGCCGCTCTCCGGAGGCGCCTGCATGTAGTGTTCGTACTCGCATCCCGCGACCTGGGTCATGAAGGCGCTTCCGTACCAGCCTGCCGATACGATGCAGTCCGCGTCGCATATGTTCGTTGTGCCGTTCTCATAGCTGGCGGTGATAGTGAACCATTCGTAGACCTCCACCGAGGACGGCGTGTCTGAAGTCACGGTTTCAGCGCTCGCGAGCGCAGGCGCGATGAGAACTAATGCTATAGCGAGGTAAAGTGCGGAAAGCTTGATTGCCATTCTTATAGTTTGTTTCAGACAGAATTAATAATTTGCTGGTTCAGATAATCGCTATTTTAACCGATCTGGCATCATCCCAGATGCCGCCTGTATCCACTTTTACGTAGCCTCCTAGCGTAACATCCCTGATGTCGCTGCTGTACGTGTGCACCTGCGTAATCTCGTATGACTTCCCGCTAGCGCTCTTCTCGAAGACCTCTACCTTGACCTTTCCGTACTGGTTCCTTACGACCCTTCCGTCACTGAGCTCCCTGTACGTCCATGGGTCGCATTCCGTGAACACACCCTCTTCGCGGGTCTTGAGGGCTATTATATCGGGGCGGTCCCCTTCCGGGTCGAGAAGCATCTCAGGCGTCCTTCCGGAAAGGTCTTCGGGGCCTGGGTTCTTGTTCGTGCCGGAATACAGAGGGGTAGTTCTTCTGAACTTCCTCGGTACTAGTATAGAGGAAGGCACTTTTGAGATCACTTCCTTGTAAAAATTGCTAGCGAAAGTGTCCTTCTTCACGTAAAAGTCACAGTCTGGCATGCAGTAACACCTTAGCCATTTATAGATGGAAACTTTTATAAATGGTATTGCATTTATTTACGCGTTAGTAGGAAATGTTTTAAAGCTAACGGAACTACAAACAATGCTGTTCTCAGTATGCCTGCTGCTGGACCTTCTGCTGCTCTGACTGGACGACCTTGTTCTGCTGCACCTCTTCGGGCTTTCCCTTTATGACGGCCTTTACCTCTTCCAGGTCTATCTCGACCTCCTTCATGAGCCTCGCCCTCTCGCCGCGGTGCAGGCGCCTTTCCTCGAGTATCCTTATGTTCTGCTCTATCTGGTCTTCCTTCGGGAGTATGTTCGCTCTCATCTCGGCGCTCTTCTTCAGCGTCTTCTCGCGAACGCGGTCCCACCTCTTCCGAAGCTTCCTTATCTTCCTCTGGGAGCCGAAGAGCGCAGAAAAAGGATTGAACACGTTAACCACTATTTAGATATTATCTTATCTTTCTTAAAAGTTAAGCGATTTTTGGCCGGTTGAACGCATAGACTTAAAAAATTTCACAACCATTAAATGGACATGAGAAAAGAATTGCTGGCAGCATTCATGTTATTCTTCGCACTGGCGTCATTGCAGGTCTCTGCATACCCGGAGGCCGGAATCGCTGTAATCCAGGAGGTCGACAGCGTCTGCCCGTGTTCTACACTGTCGTCAGAGGACGTTTCCCTGATGGTCACCAACCTCGATGACAAGGAGGCTACGTACAACCTCGCTCTTAATCTCCCTGATGACAAGAAGTGGTCCGGGTTCATAGTGCCTGAGGTCACACTTTCGGGCGGTGAGAGCATGACTGTTCCCATATTCGTCACGCCTTCATGCTCTGTCTCGCCTGGAGATTACAGCATAGGGGTCCTAGCTTCGTCTGACGTTTCCGGGAAGATTACGGAGGATGAGTTCCAGATAGAGGTCTCCAAGTGCAGATGGGTCGGGATAGAGGCAGACGACTACGAGGTCTGTCAGGGAAAGGAGTCGTCTTTCGAGGTGATGCTTGTAAACGACGGCAAGGAGAACGAGAGGGTAAAGCTGACAACGAACGCCGAGTGGGCCGTATTCCCTGTTGACGTTTTTGATGTGGAGAGCGGTGAAGAGACGACCGCAGAGCTTGTGCTTTCGCCGCCTTCCGACCTGGAAGGTACTGGCGACCTGACGATAATGCTCGAATCGGAGATATCATATTTCGCAGACGAGGAGACAGTCGAGGTGGACGTTCTGAAGTGTTACGGCACAGAGCTTTCCGTAGTTCCGGACGTGGACGATGTCTGTCCTTGCAAGACCGCTGAGTTCATGCTTCAGGTCAACAACACAGGGCTTTACACTGACAACTACACCATAGACTACGGCGGCCTGATAGAGAAGATAGGGATAGCTGAAGGCGAGAGCGCTGAGGTGTTGCTTTCTATAGACGTTCCATGCGACAGGGAGGCAGGAGACTATCCTCTGGACATAGCGATAGATTCGGAGGACCCGAACGCGCCTGTCGAGTCGTCCGTCATAGTAGAGGTCTACCCCCTTGATGAGTGCTATGCTGTCGCAGTCATATCCGATGGCATGCCTGAGACGCTAAACGTCGGGGAATCTGTCGCCTACATCGTGGCAATCGGAAACGCCGGCAAGTTCGCGCAGACATATGATATAGTCCTTGACGCCCCGGAATGGGTTTATCTTTCAGACGAGGAGCTCACGCTAGAGCCGGGATACGGCGAAGAGATATACGTGTATGTGGCCCCACCGTACGGTGCAGATTCAGGGAACTATTCAGTAGGCCTTTCAGTCAACTCTGATAACGAGCAGGGAAGGATAGGCTTCGAGGTCACCGTTGTTTCGGACTTCGATGAAGGTGCGGATGAAGGCAGCATAACCATGAACATCTCGATACCCACGGGTGAAGTGACAGAGGCGGGTGACAGGCCATGGTCTCAGATAATAATGATAACGATACTCGCCATAGGCGTTGTCTTCGTTCTCATACTCAGGTTCGTAATAATGATGAAGTGAGCTTCAGAGGAAGCTCCTTGCGTTTCTTATGGAGCTGTAGGCTACGGATAAGCCGACGGAGAAGTATCCGAGGCCGTACCACAGCGGCGAATCGGACCCCGTGTACATGTTGAGCAGCAGCTTGGCGATAGCTGCTCTGGGCCTCGAGTAGTTCTTGTCAATGTACTTGACTATGTCGGCGTGCGACCTTCTCATCCTCACCCTCGCCCACCTCACGACCATCGGTATCGGGGTGTACTTGGGCTCGATGCTGACCTTGCCCTTCTTTATCATGCTTATGGCTTCATCCTCGTCCTTTGCATCGATTATGTTCGCAGACATTCCGAGCATCTCGGGCGTGTGCGCATCAGAGCCCGCTACCTGGGACACCTTGGTCTTTCCAATCTCCCTCCTTGCGAGTATGTTCTCTATCCTCGAGAGATTGAGCGAATTGAACACCTCGGATGCATCACACTTTCGGAATCCCATGCCTACTCCCTCGCTTCTAAGGTCGAAGGGATGGGGAGCGACAGATATGGCTCCCTGGCGCTTTATCATGTCAAGCGTCTCGTCGAGCGAGAGTCCCCTCCCTATCTTCTCGTTTAGGCCGAGCCCTATGACGTGACCGTCATTTGATGATATTTCGAGGCCGCGTATGAAGACCATGCCTTCCTTTCTGGCCGCAGACATCCCCTCCTTCCAGCTCTCTATGGTGTCGTGGTCTGTTATCGCGACCCCGGAGAATCCCTTCTTCTTTAGAACCTTCACTATCTCCCCAGGGGAAGCCGTGGCCTCGCATGGTATCTTGCTACCCCTTGAATTCAGCGAGTGACAGTGAAGCTCGAATTTCATGGTATAGATTACAAACAGTGTTCTTTTATATTAGACATCATGGAAATTGACCAAATTCCAATCATAATGACAATTTTATAACATAATCGGATACATGGTATGAAATTGAAGTAAGTGTCAAATTTTATGGTGAAGTTAAAAAACAATATTATTACTTATTTTTTAATAAAAGTAATTATAGTAATCTTTGGAACAATTATAATGAATTAAAATGCTTTAAATATACCAAATAAGCATTTAAATTTACTATTAAACTGTACCAAAAACTGTTTCAGGCAATCTTTATATAGGGAATGCGACCTAGTAATATACAATTGCTTGGTATCGCTATCGCAAGATATGCGATTCCAGGCGTAAAAAAGTAAAATATAGGAGGAATATATATGGAAATCAAAAGAGTAATCGCAGGTGGTTTGGCAACCTTAGCTGCAGGAGCTACACTAGCTCTTGGAGTAGGAGCCCAGACAACACTTGGAGACTTTGTAACAGTATCAGGAAATACAATGACATCTCCCTATATAGTTATAGGAGGGAACGCAGCAGCAGAAGACACATTGGCAGCAGCAGACATAGGTGTTGCACTTGCAGGACAGGCTACACAGTCAGTTTCTGTTTCAGGTGCGATGGCATCAATGTCAGTTTCTGGCGGCGCCATGATAGAGACGGCATCCACAAAATTATACAAGGGTGACGCTCTTAATGACGCCGACGTGAAGCCGACGATCCTCTCAAAGGATCTTCCGGTGCTTCTCGCAAGTGGTGTTGTTAAGCAGGCAGACAACGAGGAGGTTGACTACTCTCAGTACCTTACACTTGGTGCTCAGACAGTCGCTTTCAACAAAGACAGCTCATGGGACGACCCAGCGCTTAACATCGAACTTGCTAAGAGTGCACAGCTTTACGAGTACAAGGTGATCTTCAGTCAGGGTCTTGACACAGACGAGATAGCAAACAAGGAGATAACTCTTCTTGGCGTCCCGTACGTGTTCTCAGACACAGATGGTGACCTTGGAGGAAACTTGCTTACCATGTTCGGTGCAGGCCAGACAGAGACAATAACAGCAGGTGAATCTATCACTGTCAGCGTTGGTGGTGAAGACTACACAATAACTGTTGTCGGTGTTGGTGAAAATAACGACGCTGTTCTTGACATCAACGGCGAGCAGTTCGACGTAGACACAGATCTCTCCTCGACTGTGGACATAACCAAGGGCGACCTTAACATCCATGTTAAGGCTGTTCGTGCAGTTAAGTTCCCGGTAGAGTCCGGTTCGGTTCAGGTCTTTATAGGATCTGAGAAGACCGTGCTTGAGGACGTTGTTGGATCCAACGACGAGGTCAGCATAGGTGGCACTGGTGTTGATGGAACACTTCTCGTGATAACAAACACTACAACAAAAATCGACACAATAACCATAACATACGCCATCCAGGACAAGGATAAGCTTCAGGCAGGCGATTCGGTAACGGACCCGGTATTCGGTGCGTTCAAGATCGCTTTCGGTGGCATCTACCCAGCACTTGACGACGCTTCAAAGGACGTGGTAATGGTCGAGAAGTCCGGTGACGAGACAGTTGATGTAACGTTCACCAACAAGGACGGAAGCGACTATGATATGACCATGGTCAATTTGAACTCGTCTACAATGCTCGAGGTAAGCGATGGAAGCTATGCAATCCTAATGTATAACAACGCTACAATCTTTGAAGGACAGTTCGTTGTTATAACAGCGGGTGAGTACAGCTACATCCTTGAGTTCACCGACTACACAAGCGACGACGAAGTTGTTCTTGAGGACGTGTCAACCGGCTCTGAGTACACAATCTCTGCAAACACACAGTACATATACCCAGGAGAGAGTGGAAGGGCAGTTGGAGTGACCGCATTCAAGCCAGGCGGAGCTGAGGCAGTAGCACTTAACAACACAGGTACCGCAGTGAACGACCTTGCAACCATCTACACAGAGAAGGGTGCAGAGGTAGTGTTCAACATGGGTAACTCAACAGGTGACCTTGGTACATCAGACGCGAAGGTGCGTCTTGTGGGTGGAATCATAAACGTAACAGAACACACATTCAAGACCACTGACGAAGTTGCAGAATCCGTAGTTCAGGTTACGATAAGTAACACTACAGAGATAAGCAACGTTGTAGCATCCGGTCCTACCATGGTAGCTGACGACGACAACGACTACAAGTACGGCGTAACCAAAGCAGGAACATATGTCGTAGAGGACGTCGAGAACGACGTTGTCACGATATACACACCAGAAGAGCCGACTCCGGTTTATGTCGCAGTTGGTGAGAACCCAGTTTTCGCCGAGGGCGAAGGCGGTGCTTCAGGTACTGTACAGCAGGCAGTTCAGATAAAGAACAGCATCTCCAAGATGGAATCCGAGGTAAACACTGAAACCCTTTCGAGGGACCTTGTTTTAATCGGAGGACCTTGTGCAAACAGTCTTGTGGCTGAGTTACTTGAGATGAGCTCAAGCAACCCAGACTGCGCAACCGAGTTCACAGCACTCTACCCGACCGAAGGTGTCATCACAGTTGTTGAGGACGCATTCGACTCAGGTCAGAAGGCGCTCGTTGTCGCAGGTGTCAACAGGGCTAAGACAAGGGACCTTGCCGTCATGGTGATGCAGGGTACTCTGGACTACGAAGCCTAGTCGCTAAAAACCAAGTTAACCGAGGGGATTTTTCCCCTCACTCTTTTCTTTTTATTTTCCTGCATGGCGGAGCTATAGAGTTTTAAATCTTGTTTCCAACTTAACATTATGCCGACTATGACTTTCTTACTGGGCGGGAAGCAGGTCAAAGTCAATTACTTCATACAGGAGACTAAAACTCAAAACCTTATTTACGCTGCCAGTTACAATGATGAGCTGGTGACCGGGCAGCTCCACTATTCTAGCGAGACGTTCAGCGAGGAGTTGCTGAAGTCCAAGGTCGAGAACGATCTGAAGCCTTTCATGAGAGCTGTGATATAGCTTCCGTTATCTTATCGTAAGGATCATCGAATCCCTCGACGACTCTCCTCTCCTTTTTACCGTCTTTTGAGAGTATATCTGCGGCAATCCTCAGTATCTCGTCCTTGTCAGTGGAATGGTGCATCAGCCCCTTGTCTATGAGGAACTTGTCCACACCAGGAAGCCTGTCCGGGCATATGGATATCGTCGGGCACCCTCCGACCGAGGCTTCTCTGTTCATGCAGGAGCCTGCTCCTATCATGAGGCTGGCAAACGAGTAGAGGCTGAGCGTGTCTATCGAGTGGTCAGGAATTACCAGATTGAGGCTCTTTAGCGCATTTATGTCCTCTGTGTGCCTGGGGATGAAAACTATCCTGAAATCGGGGAATTTAAGCTTAAGCGCCTCGATTACCGGAAAGAGAGTGGAGTGATGGAAGTTGTGGGACGCGAGTATGGGCTCAGACCGTGCGATTATTACCTTGTCGTCCTTTGCGAGCCCAAGCTTGTCAAGGACATCCGTGTTGGGCTTGAAATCCTTGAAATGAGCGGTTTCGCAGACTCCGTTGAATGTCAGAACGTCCTTTGCCCCGTACTTGTGCAGCCTTCCCATGTCTGTGGCTTTGGGCGATACGACTAAATCGGACAAGGGCGCAGTCAGCCTTGTCTGCTTAGCGGCTGTGTCATGGTCTATCACCATTACGGACTTTATTCCAAGGCCGAATGAAACCCTGGCGCATTCTATGGAGTGCTTGGAGAGCGCAACATCGGGCTTCTCCGCTGATATGAGCTTTGCAAGCCCTATTATCCTCTCGGAGCTCTTGACGAGCTTCTCCCTGATGTCCTTTCCGCCGTGAGAACCGACGCTGGTATGGTCTATGCCGTTTCTTTCCATTATCTCTTTCATCAGCCCGAAATCCCTTGAAGTGACGAGCACCTCGTTTCCCTCTTTCTCAAGCCTTTTTACGAGCGCCCGGAAAAAGTGGACGTGCGGAAGGCTCGTCAGGTCTATCCATACTTTCACAGAAGAACACCTGTTATAGCCACAGCCGAGGTGCCGATTATAACAAGCACCGACCAGAAGAACCTCACAAGATCTCTCTCGCCCATGGGTTTCAGCTTCAGGACGAGTCTTGAAAGGGATGTATAGTCATTCCTTGGGACGAGCGTCCCTCCGGCTATGACCTTCGTCCTCTTCTTCTCGCTGGAGCTGAAGAATCCCGCAGATAGTCCTTTAAGGGCTACATCTGCCATGTGGAGCGTGAGAAGCGGAAGTATGAGGTAGTACATGTTGTAGTAGAGGCAGAGACCGGCGAAGAACCCGCCGACCGTGAAAGTGCCCACGTTCCCTGGGAATATCTTTGCAGGGTACTTGTTGTGCCAGAGGAATGCCAGGAGCATGAGGAACAGACCGAACGATAGGTAGAACGGCACCATGTTTCCCGTTATTAGGCACATCACGGAGAAGAAGAACGATACGAATGCGCTGCATCCCATCTCAAGGCCGTTGAAGCCCGCGAACAGGTTGAAGACGTTTCCGAGGCCTATGGTGAAGAAGAGGAGTATGGGAACCGCTATCAGAACGGGATTCATCGGGACGAGCAGAGCGGTCGCTATACCGAGGGAGAGCGCAAGCTTCTTGTACTTGCCGAGCTGCTTTACGTCATCCAGTATCCCGTAGAGGCCGAACAGGAGAGTGGATACGAACACGAAGAGTGCTGCCGGGCTCTGCGTTACTATGTAGGCGCATGTAAGGAACAGGAGGAGCGGGGCGAATATCACGACGCCTCCCATCTCGGGTATCCTGGGCCTTTTTGCCTTGTGGACGTCTATCCCGACTATCTTCATTTTCTTCAGCATTCTTCCCACATTAGGCGTGATTATGTAGGTCAGTGCGGACAGTATGACTGAAACCGAGACTATGGGCAGTAACTGAGTTGTTATCATAATTAATAATTGGAACATATTTCCAATATAAATATTACTGCAGAAACGTTGCAAAAGTGAAATTTATATTTTTTTAAAGGTCATATATAGTAGTTTTAAAATTTATTATAGTTTCATATCATTCCGGAAGACTTTATATTATTCTATAAGATTATTCAGGATATTTTAGGCTTTATTTTTATCCTGAAGGTCTTCTTGAACTTCTCTCGTTCTATTATTCCGCGTTTTTCAAGGCTCTGGAGCATCCTGGACACCCTGGGCTTAGAGTATCCGGTAAGGCCTGCTATCTTGTTCTGCTCGGTCTTGCCCTGGGTTTTCAGTATCTCTATCAGCCGTTCTTCGTCTTCTGTCATAACAAACATGGACACTTTCTTATCGCTCAAGAACTTGATTATCACTGCTATTGCGACAAGCGATATGAGAGATATCAGCAGTATTGCGTAGAAGTCTATGGACGTTTCCTTATTATCATTCTCAGCCCTCGCCTGAAGCGTTGTTTCTATGGCTTCGGCGTTTATCCCGAGCGACTCGACAGCCATGATTGATTTGGGGTCCGAACTCACGACCACAGCCGATTTTGCACCAAGATTCTTTATGGCATTCTTTGTTTCGTCAGGTATCGTGCTGTTGGATATGAACAGTATCGGTGCGCCCTTCTCAAGTGCTATCTGCTGGGCCACAAGGAACGTGGAGTAGTCCTCGCCGTCTGATATCACCACCTCGTCTGATTCTGTCCACAGGTCTATCGCCACCCTTGCCGCGGTACCGTACCTGTTCCAGTCCCAGAGTCTGTTGACAATGAAACCCATGTCCTTCAGGTAATCCTCGACGTTCCCGGATATTGCATTCTCGCCGCCGATTATGAGAAGCATCTGGTATCCGCTCCCCCTGTAGCCGGACAGTTCCTTCTTGATCTGGTCCTGTATCATGTCGGGATTCACGAAGACAAGCGGTATCTTCTCTGTGGCCGCGTATATGCTTGCTATGATATAGTCCGCGGGTATGTCCCCCCTTACGACTATTACGTCGTATGAGACATATGCGGATGACGCAGTCGTCATGAGAAGCATCGCCAGTATCGTTGCAGCTGCTAGAGTTTCCTTTCCGTGTTCCATATGAGTGCACCTATGAGCGTAAGTGATGCCGCAGCCGATGTCATAAGGGAGATTACTGCTCCCGTGTAAAGCATCGAAGGCACCAAGTAAGAATTTAGGAAGAGGCTTAAAAAAGCAAAGACTGCGCCCGAATAGAGCGCGTACTTCTGAAGCCCTACCGAGTTTGCGAAGAAGTACAGTATGGTGAGGAAGCCTATCATTATGTAGGCAATCGAAAGTGGGAGTATGAAGTCGAAGACGCCCATATAGGCGGGGTTTATGAGTTCTATCACGGGCCTTCCCGCGACGAGGAGCAGTGCTGTGTAAAGGATGAAGAGAATGGTGCTCGCCTTCAGGGATTTCATCAGTGCACTCTTCCTCTTCTTCGTGTCGTTGTGGCTCTTGGAAGCCATAGGCAGGAGCGCGTTTGAGTAAGAGTTGGCTATTATCATGTAGCCGAGGCATAAAGAGACGCCCACGTCGTATATTCCGGCCTCCGCTGTCGTGTAGAAGGCCGAGAGGGCGAGCCTGTCAAACCCCATGGAGAAGAGCCGGAGGAACTCGCTTACGAATATAGGAATCGAGTAGATAAGGAGAATGCGGTATGTGGTCATGGCCTCCTTTATGCCTGTCTCGAAGAATCCTCCTTCCTTCAGTAGTATGAAGATGTCTATTGCCATGAAGCTGATAATGAATGCTATGTATGGAGCATGCAGCAGGCCTACGTATATCAGAGCGAGCAGTATCGCTATCCTTATCACCATCATAACGATGTCCGCCTTGGTGCTCGACCCCATCCTGAAGTTTCCGCGGAAGTAGAATATGCCTATGTTATATATCACCGCGAAGGGCACGCATCCTATGGCCCAGACCATCACGACCGTGTTCATGTTGAGCGCTTCGGATATGATAGGGGAAAGTATGAAGAGGACGGCCGATACGAAGAGGGAGAGTATAGTCGTCCCTACCAGAGCTGACGAATAGAAGAGCCTCTTCTTGCCCGGGTCCTGGGAGACGAACTTGGCAAGGCCTATCGTGACGTTGAGGGTTGCAAACAGGACGAACCAGTTGAATAGCACTAGGAACACGGCGACCTCCCCGTAGCTCTCCACGGGGAGGAACCTCATGCATATGACCCTGAATATGACCCCGCCGAGCTTGAGGAATATGAAGCCTATGAGCAGTATCAGCCCGCCCTTGTACATGTCCCTTATTTCCATTCGTCCGCCGTCCTCAGCCATCCGAGATATATGAATTCTAACATCACGAAGATATTAATCCCGACGTCGAGCGTCGCTATCATCGTGGCCATGAGAAGCGCGTAGAGCACGTAGTCCTTCCTGTGCACGTTGGTAAGGACAGCTCCTGCGAACCAGCCTGTTAGTATCACGCCAAGCACGCCGAAGTTCAGCATGGCCTCCCCGAACGTCGTGGACGTTATCCTCTCATCGTATCCGTATAGGAGCCTGCAGACGTATTCCGTGGACTCCATCGTTATCGTGTGGCCGAACGTGTACCCGTAGGGGAATGCGAGTTGTACTATGTCATCGAACACGCCCATAGTGAAGGCGAGCCTGTAGCTCACCGTCTGCGTCGGGTCCAGTTGCCACGTCGAGTAGTCTGTGGTCATGAGCAGGTGGCCGATGAACATGAAGGAGACAAGGACGAACGCCCCGCACGATACGAGCGCTGCGGTCTTTGCTATCTCCATCCCTCTCTTCTCCCTGTTCTTCACCTCCAGGAGTATCCATGTGAAGAAGGCGATTCCAACGTATAGCCTGAATGTCGAGAGCGACAGGGTTATGATAAGGAAGAGCCACATGAACCTGTGGTTCGGGTGCATCCTCGCAAGGGAGTACGTGGAGAGGAAGAAACCGGATATGAATATGGGGTTGACTATCCTCATCAGGTCACTGTGTATCGTTATGTCCATCACGGGGAGCCCGTTGAACGCGAAGTTCAGCCACAAGAGGACCATTCCCGCGGCAAAAGCCCATTCCCATTTGAATTTTGCGAACAGGAGGAGGTAAGCCGCTGCAAGCACTGACAAGCTCAATGCTGTGGATATTAAGAGGTTCAGCCCGGTCATGTAGTGGAGGACGAATATCCCGGTGAAAGCGGCTGCAACTAAAGGCAGGTAATTCATTTTAAGCGCAAGCCTGGATGTCCTTATGCCTATGTAGAAGCCTGCGAGGCCAAGAGAGAATACGAGAAACGACAGAGGTGAAACGCTTATGCCTATTCCGTTGACGGCGAGCGCCGGGTCCTGTGATGCTATTGTCGCGGATATAAGATAGACTGCGGCTATTACGATGAATATCTCGGGCCTTGTGAGGACATCCCTCAGGTCAGCTCTTCCTGTAGGCTTTTTCCGTTTCACTGCACATCCTCTCCACGCTGAAGCGCCTGACAGCCTTCCTGTTCTCCTCTACGACATGACGTGAGAACTTGTTGACCGTTATTATCTTCAGTACTGTTGCCGGCATGTTGTCCGTTGCCGAGACCCCTGATACTATCTCGGGGAGCGCCCCGTTCCTCGAGGTCACAACGGGCACACCGGCCATCGCCGCTTCGAGAGCGGTCAGGCCGAAGCCCTCTATCCTGGATGGGACCACGACGACGTCGGATGCCTTTATGTATTCGAGCGTCTCTTCATTGCTCTTCTCTCCTGCAAAGATTACGCGTTCCTCAAGACCTGCCCTTGCTACCTTCTTCTCTAGGTCGTCTTTCAGAGGACCCTTTCCCACGAGGACGAAGCTTGCGTCCTTGTCCCTCCTGGAGAGGTGCTCTGCGAGCACTATGAATATGTCCGCACCCTTGGCTTCGTTTAGCGCCCCTGCGAACGTCACGACCTTCTCGGAATGGAGCCTGAGCTTCTTTCTCAGGTTCTCCTTCGATGCCCTGGGTATCTTTGACTCGTCGATTCCGTTGTATACGACCTCTATCATGCCTTTCGGTATGCCTAAGTCCTGTGCTACTGACGATAGGTGCGTTGAAACACAAATTAGTTTGTCCGCCTTTCCTGCGCAGAATCGGACCAGCGCCTTTCCGATCCTTCCGCTGCCAAGCGACAGCAGGTCGGAGCCGTGGGCCGTCACGACGAGCCTTTCCTTTCCTTTGGTGCGCTTTCTGTATAATGCGGCCGCGGTCCCGGGAGGGTGCATGTAGTGGGCGTGGATGACGTCTATCCTGTTCTCCTTGCATGTCTTCCTTATAGCCATGCAGCACCCGATGAAGAATGACAGCCCCCTCAGGAACTTCACGTTTATGACAGGCACCTCGGTGATGGTCACGTTCTCCCGTGCCTTCCTTCCGAGCTTGCCGTACGTTATCAGGTGCACCTTGTGCTTCCTCGAGAGATGCCTCATGAGTGCTTCCGTGTGCACCGGGATTCCTCCGGTCTGAGGAGGGTATGCGGATATCATGCATATGTTCATAGCTTCCAGCTCATTATCTGGACCAGGGCTTCCAGGTCCTTTCTCTCGGGATCGTAGCTGTTCTTGAGGTACCCGGAGGTCAGCGTTGCCTGGGACTGCATTCCTGAAGCGAGATAGGACATTATCGCCCTCGGGTAGGTGACCTGCTCTATCCTTATCACCCTTCCAGTCCTCTCGACCACGAAGTTCCAGAACATGCCCTTTTCGTTCTGGTTCTTGGATAGCCACTTGGAGCCCAGCTTTATGGCGTCGTCTATCTCGGGGTTCATTGCCATCTCGTTATACTCCATTAGCGACGTCAGTATCGCTGCCTGGGAGTTTGCCGTGCTCCTGTCGGAGAACGTGCCGTACTGCCACGACCCGTCAGCGTTCTGGGAGGTGAGAAGGTTCTCCTCAATTTCCTTGGCGGCCTCTGCGTACTTCCCGTCGCCGAGAGCTTCCGAGAGCTTGGCGAGCGCCGGAAGGCATATAGCGTCGGTCCTGTAGTCGTCGTCTATGGAAGTCGGAAGCGTCCTCACCCAGCTGCCCCTGACGTTTGCGTATATGAATTCTCCCGCCCTGTCTATGGACGGGCCCTCCGTGATCTCGGGATGGGCATTGACTATATCTATCACGTCGCTTACGACCATGCACGTCGCCTGGACGCTCTTCTTCGGCACCTCGTACTTGTTGTCGAAGAACCCGCCGTCAGTGAGCTGCTCGAAGGCTAGCCACTTCATGAGCCACTCCGCCCTCTCCCTGAACGCTGCGTTGCCCGTCCTGCCGTAAATCATAAGTAGCATCCTGGCTATCTCGGAGTTGTCAGGGTAGTGCGCGCGGTAGTCCCTTGCGTCTATGTAGGCAATCCCGTTCCAGTAGCCCTCCATGTAAGGCACGAGGCTCATGGCTGCGTCGGGCCCGTCGATGCCGTCGTAATCGGGAAGCACGGTGTATGAAGTCAGCGGCTCTGCGTGGCTCTCGGGCAGCATCCTGTCGCTCTCGTACTTGTATATCTCTGCCTTGTCGTTTGCGAACACCGGCTTGAAGTACGTGTCGTGGCTCAGGTACTCGAACATGCCGTACTTGAGTGCGTCCAGCTCGCTTCTCATCCTGGCGTCTATGTATATATAGTCGACGCCGTATCCGTCAAGAAGGTCCAGCATCCACTGCTTCTGCGACGAGCGGAACATGACGAACATGTCTATGTACGCTCCCTGGGCCTCGTCCACCGTAGGCGGCTCCTCGAAGAAACCCTGGTATATCTTCTTCCATGTGAGTATGTCCTTTCTCTCGGAGAGGCCTATTATGTAATAGCCCTCCTCCTTCCACGTGAGGACTATCGAGTCCTCCGGCGTGTTGTCCCTTATCCAAGTGAGAGCCTCGACCTCGTCCGGCGTCGGGTGCTCAACGACGAACATCGCGGTCGCAAGCGCCTGCACGACGCAGACCAGTATGAGAAGCGAGAGCATGGCCTTCAGCTTCCTCTTGTCCTTCTTCAGTTTCGGTATCACGTATCCTATTACGGCGTATCCTGCCAGCATGGAGACGGGTATCGCGCCGTACGGGTCCCTGAACCTGAAGGAGAACGAGCCTATGAACAGCAGCAGGACGGCCCACACTACGACGAACATCCTGAACCTGTCCTTTGTCTTGTGGAGTAGAATGACGGCGATTGCGGCAAGTGCCAGCTGTGCAACTCCCATCCACTTTATGTATCCGAGGGCCGAGACGGCCTCCACGTTTATCCTCGCTATAAGGTCGGAGAAGTACTCGATTATGCCCACGTATGCCGCCGCTATCAGGGCTATGAATGCTGCTACATACCTCTTCTTCCTGAACAGATGGTGCTTGTAGACGAGCAGGAGTATCATCACGGTAAGGACGAACAGCGTCCATCCCCTGTGGGAGAAGCAGTAGACGCAGAAGACGCCTATCGACGCCAGGAGATTCCTGAAGTTCATGCCCTTCATGTACCTTATGAGGAACAGCAGCGATACGGTGAACAGCAGCACGCCGAAGCCCTCCGGTATCGGCATCGAGGACCTGAATATGTGTATGGGGCTCGTTGCCATGAAGAACGCGGAGAAGAGGCTCACCCTCTCGTCGTCGAATATCTCCTTGGTGAGGTAGTACATTATCACGGCCGTGGCCGCGCCTATGAGCGCGCCGAGGACGTGGGAGCCGAGCACGGGCGGAAGGAAGGTAAGGAAGAGCGCAAGGAGTACATGGAAGCCCGGAGGATAGCTGTACGCCTTCATGCCTATCAGAGACAGCGGGTCGAACGAGAGCAGCGTCCCCTTCTCGACTATCCTCAGCGCTATGTCTATGTGAAGATAGGAGTCAAGGCCCACCGGGACCCCGAACATGAGCACCGGAAGCACCCTTATCGCGAACGCGAGCAGGAATATGGCGATTATGTACTTCCTCGCATCGAATCTCTTCTGAAACATGGCCATCAGTAGAATTGGGAATATTGCTTAAAAATAAACTTGCAGAACCCACTGGCAGGAATCAGTCACGTCGGCATTCCTGATAGTGCCTCGTCCATGGTCTTTGGCTTCCTCTTCCCCTTCAGGTATCTCCCGCCGAAGTATACGGCGGCAATGGCGGCTGCCGCGGCGAGCACGGGCATCCAGGGGACCTCGAGAGGCTCTCCCTGCTCTTCGACGCAGGCAGGGACGGAATCGTCGCATCCGCGGGTGCAGTACTCCTTTGTGACCCACACCGTCCCGGTCGGGTTGCACTCCTGCATCTCACTGCCGCTGCACCTCAACGCCAGGGGGGTGCACTGCCGCTCATCCACG
>CAZGWZ010000006.1:0-18036 GCA_964529545.1 uncultured archaeon | reverse complement strand
ACTGTTTACAGGTTTGTCTTCAGAAAGGACCCAGGATCTGTGGCTATGGGTTTCATAAAGAACCTCGGATACATATTCACAGGCTTCACGATCGCGAAGATAATAGCAGTCGCTTTCCAGGTTTACACAGGAAGGATGCTCGGTCCCGTAGAATACGGAAAGTTCGCGATGATATTCTCGCTCTCTCAGATATTCGTGGTGCCCATGCTCATGGGTGTCGGGTCGTCAATAGTAAAGTACTTCTCAGGGAGCACAAAAGATGACGAAAGGAGGGTCATATTCACAAACAGTGTCTTCCTTATATCAGCTTTCACCGCAGTGACGGCCGTCATAGTGGCTCTCTTCTCAAGGGAGATAGCCTACCTCACCGCGGTGAATCCCGAATACGTGATTGCGGCCGTGCTCCTTGCGGTATTCTACAACGCGTGGGTAATACCGCAGAAGGTCTACCAGATAACAGGAAGGATGAAGAGGCTGGGTGTTCTCAACGTAGGGATGAACGCGCTCATGCTCGTCATGATAATCGTGGCGTTCATGTACGGAACCGGCGCCATTATACCTGTGGCAATAATGTGCGCCGCGTATCTTGCGGCCGTGATTGTCACCATACCCGAGCTCAGGTCGTACATGTGCACAGCACTCGACAGGAGATGGATGAAGCTGCTGGCAGGGTATGGGGCGATAATAGTGGTCGGTATGACATCGCTCGCTGTTACGGACAACATAAACAAGATACTGCTTAACGTATTCATGTCGTTCCACGAGGTCGGCCTGTACCAGGCGTACTTCTTTTCGACGCTGAACATGTCGACATTCTTCGCGACCGCGGTCACTACAGTGCTGTTTCCAAAGGCATCGTCCATGAAAGACAAACATGTCATCCTGGGACAGATGAACAGCATACTCAAGATGACGCCGCTGCTTTTCCCTGTAATACTCGGACTCTCATGGATAATAATGGCACTCTATGGAAGTTCGTATGTGGTCTCACTTCCGATTCTTGTGCTCTTCGTGATTGCGGCCATGCTTAATTTCTCGCACATAGTATATGGATGCCTGGCTCTCTCAGCAGGCATGAGAGGTGTGAAGACCAACACGATTTCCATGATAATAATATCCGCTATAAGCGTGGCGCTCGCTTACGTTTTCATACCGGTCTACGGCATATACGGCGCGATAGGAACAAGGGTGATCGCCTTCATCGCAGGTTTCGTCTTCCTGAGGTTGGCGCTTGGGCGAATAATAGGCAAGCGGGACGCCGGAATCACAGCACCCTGTAAATCATGAATACTGTCTGGCCGTTCGGGTTCTCTATGTTGCCTACCGGCTGCAGCCAGGAGCTTGCCTGGATATCGCGGAATAGCTCTGACCTGAACGTGAAGTCTGGCGGCACCCTCTCACCTGTGTAAGGCCGTTTTATAGGGGTCTGGAACGGGCCGTACATCATCAAGTATGAGTCATCCGAGGGGTCCCTTGCGAACTCTCCGTATACGGACAGCACGATATAGTCCACGCCGTTTTCCTCGAGCGCCGCGCGGTCAAGGCCTCCTGAGAAGAATATCTTGCCTGATGCATCCTCGTCAGAGAGCACGTCCGATGTGAGGTTTATATAATGAGGCGAATACTCCGTTGCGATTAGGCCGTCTAGCGGGGCAAGGCCCCTGCTCAGGGACTCTGCTCCCCAGAGCATGGTGGTGTCCAGCGAAAGCATGTAAAGAGAGTTCGAAAATGATAAGAAGAGCAGGACTACAAAAGCGAGTGTAACCAGACGTGAGAGGTTTCCTTTGCATCTGTCCCTGAGATAAAGGAACCCAGCTGCGCACATCATAGCCACGAAGGGGAATATCGGTGAATAATATCTCAGCCTTACGACCCAGAGGCTGAACATGAGAATGAAAGTGAAAGCTGTGAAGAAGACCGGAAGCTTGTTCTTTTTCCACAATGAAAGCGCGCCGAACGGGAGGAAGAAAAGCATCGGGAACATTGCGAGCTTTGAGAAGTAAGCCACGTCTCCGTACTCTCCTGTAAGGACCTGCATCAGCCCTGAGAGCCTTGACCCAGTCACCGTGCTGTCGACCATATGGGAAATGAGCATGAGGTCGTCTGCGCTCCTGAGCATGCTCACCGAGAGGAAGGCTGCGGCGAATATGGAGACGCACAATGCCCCTCCGATGATAATATCCTTTGAAATCATGTTCTTCCTCCTGAAGAGCAGAGTGTATGTTATTATCGCTATCGGGACGATTGCAAATGATATCTTCGTAAGGAGGCCGAGAGCCGCAATTACACCTGCCGGTATGAACATCCTCCTGTCGACCAGCGAGCGCTCGAAAAGTATGATGAAGGCTAAAGAGAATGCCATCATCGGTATGTCAGTGAGGAACTTCGCTCCCCATCTCCAGAACTGCGGAAAGCACATCAGAACGAGCACGGAAAGCCTGGCGGTGTTCTCGTCTGAAAGCTCCCTGAAGAGCTTGTATGAGAGCACAAGTGATATGATTATGAAAGCGAGTGGTATGGCGTATCTGGCTCCGGCCGTGCCGGAAAGGGCCTGAAGGGCGGCAAAAGTGACGGGCAGCACGGGAAGTCTGTGAAGGAACGTCTCGGTGTATCGCCCCTCGGTGATGTGCATGCCAAGAAGCATGTAGTCCGAACCGTCGTTTGTTATCGTCTCTGCGGAGAAGTAGAACGTGTATATCACGATGGCTGAGATGATGACAGCCATGATGAAGGCGTTCTTCCTGAGAAATGCTTCAATGCTTTCCCTGTGGATTGCCCTTGAAAAATCCCGAAACCGACTCGCAGACATCAAGAATCTCCTCCTTCTTGAGGTAAGGATTTATCGGAAGCGACATTATCTTCGAGGCAATCTTTTCTGCAACCGGATATGAATGGAACCCGTAGCTTCTGTAAGCAGGCTGCATGTTTATTGGTATCGGATAGTATATGCCAGTCTCTATGCCGGCGGACTTGAGATGCTCCATGAGCCTTTCCCTTTTATCAGACATGATCGTGTACACGTAATAGGCGGCCTTGGCGTAGGGTTTTTCAGTGGGAAGCGTGACGTCCGATGGCATGTGATCCGCATATTCTGCCGCGACCTGGCGCCTCTTATCAAGCCAGCCAGGAAGCCTCTTCAGCTCAAGCCTTCCCACTGCCGCGAGTATCTCCGGCATCCTGTAGTTGTAACCTATGAGGTCATGCTCGTACTTCTTGCCCTTGGCTCTCCCCTGGTTCCTTACCATCCTCATCTTCTCGGCAAGCTCCGGGTTGCTTGTCGTAACCATGCCACCCTCGCCGCAGACTGTCATGACCTTAGAGGGGAAGAAGCTGAAAGCCGCCGCGTCTCCGATGGAGCCTACCTTCCTTCCATTGTATTCCGCTCCATGTGCCTGGCAGGCATCCTCGAGGACGAAGAGGTCTTTGCTTTGAGCAATCTCGGCTATAGGGTCCATGTCGGCAGGGTGTCCGTATATATGGACAGGTACTATGCCCTTGGTCTTTGGCGTTATCATCTTCTCGATCTTGCGTGGGTCGATATTATGCGTGTCCGGCTCAACATCCACAAGCACTGGCCTGGCGCCTGTATGGACTATCGCATTCGCGGTCGCGATGAATGTGTGAGTGGTGGTTATCACCTCGTCTCCACGCCCGACGCCCAGGGCCGCGAGAGCCACGCTGAGCGCTGATGTGCCGGAGGATGTGGACACGGCGTCCTTTGTCCCGCAGAAGGCAGAAAACTCCTCCTCGAACGACTTCGACTCGTTTCCCATGACATACCTGCCGGAATCGAGTACTTCTATGACCTTCTTCTTTATCTCGTCGTCTATGGCCAGGTTCGGGCTGCACAGCTTTATCATGAAAGGACCACCATAGAGAAAATAGAGATGTATGTTTAATATGCTTTCTCCCCGCTTTTGAAAGCGAGTTTTGAAACGTCATTTATCTTCCTTGCGGGATTGCCTGCAAACACTGCACCTGCCGGAACGTCACACGTGACCACCGACCCGGCGCCTACGAGGGCATCCCTGCCGACAGTCACGCCCGGAAGGATTGTGACATTCGCCCCTATCTTCGCGTTCTCTTCAATCGTAACACCGAGAAGGTTCTTTTTTGCATGAGGGCTCTTTGGATAAGGTGCGTTTGTGAGAGTTGCGCGGGGGCCAATCCATGCGCCGTCCTTTATATCGCTGTACTCCGGTATGAAAGCCAGGCTGTGCACTCTCACGCCATTCCCTATCCTGCAGTCCCTCTCCAGAACGGCGCCTGTACCTATGCTCACGTTATTTCCAAGGCGGCAGTTCTCTCTTATGAGTACCCTGTGGCCAGTCTCGAGGTTGTCGCCAGCCTTGCTCCCGGAATATATGACCGAGTGGGACCTTATGTTGGCATTGCTTCCTATCTCCGTAGAAAGCTCTCCGGGCTTCTTCCCCCGTGGCGCCTCGCCTATTATGGAGAAGCTTCCGACAGTGCATCCTTTGCCAAGCTTGACATTTTCATACACAGTGGCTTTCATTCAACCACCAACCCTGACTGGCCTTCCCGACTCTGCCGACTTAAGGCATGCCTCGCAGACCTTCGTTATCATGTACTCGGCTTCCGCTCCGTCCTGTCTTCCCGCAGAGGCGCATCCGCAGAAGTACTTCAGCTCATCCTTCAGCGGCTCGTTCTTCCTTATCTCTACGTGCACCTCCCTCTCGCTGACGACGCTGTCCTTGCCTACCCTTATTGGATATTTTACCATGACCTGCTCGAGGAAGTCAACGTATATCTTCTCCTTCGACCCTATCACCCACATGTCCCTCTTCTTATGAGGATGGAACCATGAAACCTCCAGGCTTGCGGGGAAATCGCCGTAATCCAGGTTCATCAGAGCACAGTCCTCTCTGTCCTTTGAAAGGTAGTTGACCTTACGGCATGTAACTGTATCAGGCTCCCTTCCGGTGAGGAAGTTCAGTATGTCGACGAGATGCGTGGCGAAGTTTAGTATCACGCCCGAATCCTTCCTTGGAGGCTTGTTGGAATGTATGAACCTCGTTGTTATGTAGTGTATGTCACCCGCTCCCGGGAGCTGCTTCTTCAGTTCAAGGACGGCAGCATTGAACCTGAAGAGATACCCTACCATGAGAACCAGCTTCTTCTCCTTCGCTTTCTTTATGAGCTCCATTGAAAGGGACGCCTTTGGCGTCATCGGCTTCTCCACTATTACATGCTTGCCGGCATCAAGGCAGTCCATCACGACCTTGTAGTGGAGGTCCGTGGGAACAACGACCGACACGGCGTCAACCTCGCCGAGCATATCCTTGTAGTTACGGAAGAACCTGACGGAGAACTCGTCTGCTATTTTTTTCGATTCCGGGTTTATATCAGCTATTCCCACGAGCTCGCAGTCGAGCTCGCTGTAAACCCTGACATGGTTCTTACCCCATCTCCCGGCACCTATCACACCGACCTTGAGGGACATACTTAATATGAAGCGTCTGGTTTTAAAGATTATCTCCTGCGCTCTCATGGGCACTATTATTTAAAATTGGAATGGAAGAGACAATTAAGGTGTTGGTATGAAGCTGAAACACGTGGCAAAGAGCGCGTCGGCTCTCGTGAAGATATACGCAGGAAAGACTGTCCCGCTGAAGGTTTCCCACTATATAACATACAAGTGCAACCTCAGATGCAGGTTCTGTGACGCATGGAAGAATAGTTCTGAGAGCGAGATGAGCGAGAGCCAGGTGAAGTCGCTTATGGGTTCATTCTCAAATCTCGGCACGATATCATGGAGCATAAGCGGCGGAGAGCCATTCATACGCCCGGACCTTCCAAGGATACTAAGGCACGCGAAGTCTCTGGGTTTCATAACATCAATAGTGACGAACGGTACATTTCCCGGGAAGATAAAGGAGATAAAGGACGACATAGACCTCATACTGCTCAGCGTGGAGGGTGACGAGAAGGAGACTGATTACTACAGAGGAAAGGGAACTTTCAGCAAAATCGGGAAGACACTCGATGAGATAGTCAGATACGGCATCAATGCCAACCTCAATACAGTCATAAAGCCTGACAACAGAAAGCAGCTGGTTTACATAATATCACTTGCAGAGAAGCACGGCATATTCTGCGGGTTCCAGCCAATATTCGACTACATGAAGGGAGGAAGGGAAGTTGAAGACATTGTAAAATCAAAAAAGAAGCTCGGTATGCTTATTGACAACATAGACTTCCTCATAAGCGAGAAGAAGCGCGGTGCCCCGATACTCAACTCTGTCTCCTACCTTAGATACCTAAAGAGCTACGGCAAGGAGAAGTTCAGGATAATGAGATGCTTTGCCGGGAGGAACACCGTTCTGATAGAGCCTGACGGCACGATGAAGAAGTGCTACTGGGACAGTGCGCCGGTGCCGCCGGGCGGCGATCTCAAGGAGTCTTTGAAGAAAGTTACGAGGCAGCCTAAGGGATGCTACTGCTGGCCCAAGTGCCATGGAGAGAACAACCTCATATTCTCGCTAAGCATCGACGCCATACTGAATGCCAGGAAGAAGATATAGTAACTTAAACCAATGACTCAAAGTATTCTTATGATTGTTGCACTAATCGTGATTGCGGCGCTTCTTGTGCTGTCAGCGGCTGTCATGTTATGGGCGCGTGGTTACATAAGGAGAACGAAAAGCGACATAACTCTGTCAAGGTTTCTTTGGGACTACATGATATCAGAGCCCATCATGACCGTCGTTAGGGGTATGCCCGGAGGCTGGGGCATGGCGCTGAGGTATATCCTATACAATGAGCTTCTGTCAGCATACGGAAAGGGGAGCACTGTGTCCCGGGGTGTGATTATAAACTTTCCGAAGAAAGTGAAGCTGGGTGATTACACGAGCCTTAATGATGAATGCTTCCTGGACGGAAGGGGTGGCATAGACATCGGCTCCTGGGTCAGGACCGGTGCAAGGACCATGTTTCTCACGTCTTCCCACAGGTTCTCGGGCAAGGATGCCCTCATAAAGCATCAGGGGCTCGAAGTGGACGGTATAAAGGTCTGCGATGACGTGTTCATAGGTGCGGGAAGCATAATACTGCCGGGCGTGAAGGTAGGAAAGGGCTCTGTGATAGGAGCCGGGTCTGTGGTCACAGGTGACGTTGCTCCCTACACGGTGGTATGCGGGAATCCCGCAAAACCAATAAAAAAGAGGAAGTAGTAATGTATAAGTGGTTCCATGTACAAGAAGCATAGGGTTTCCCTCGTTGTACCCGCATACAACGAGCAGCGGATGATAAAGGCCACGATGGAAGGTGCAGGAAGACACTTCGACAGAATCTACGTCGTGGACGACTGCTCAACCGACAGGACTGCGTCGATTGTGAAGGAGCACTCAAAGAATGACAAGAGGGTCGTCCTTCTGAAGCACGAGAAGAACAAGGGAGTAGGTCAGGCTATAATAACCGGATACAAGCAGTCCTCAAAGGATAAGTGCGACATAGCTGTGGTAGTCGGCGGCGACAACCAGATGGACCTCGCAGACGTCGAGAACTTCCTAGAGCCATTGGTCAGGGGGGAGGCAGACTACGTCAAGGGCAACCGGTTCATGTGGCGTTCTCTCGAGGTGATGCCAAAGCACAGGTTCTTCGGCAATTCGACGCTTTCGATGCTTACGAAGGTCGCTTCAGGGTACTGGAAGGTGTTCGACACCCAGGACGGATACACGGCAACCACGAGGAAGGTCATAGAGACTGTCGACTGGGACAGGGCATGGAAAGGATACGGGTATGTTTCGGATTGGCTGATAAGGCTTAATGTTTATGGTTTCAGGGTGAAGGATGTCCCCAGGAGGCCCATATACCTGGAGGGCGAGAGGCAGTCCCAGATAAGGATAGGAAGGTACATAAGGACGGTCTTTCCCATGATAGTCAGGGGATTCTTCTGGAGGCTCAAGGAGAAATACATAGTGAGGGACTTCCATCCGCTCGTGTTCTTCTACATACTCGGCCTCATACTGACGCCCGCCGGATTCCTTTCTGGCATATGGCTCCTCTGGTTCAGCATATTCGTCGGGAACGTGAGCGGCTCTTCAGCGGTTATCGTCGCGCTCATGGTAATACTCGGATTGCAGTCGACGTTCTTTGCAATGCTCTTCGACATGGAAGCCAGCAGCTGAATGGAAATTTAAATAATACAGTCAATTTGCTTGTATGTTTCTCCGAAGAAGGAAGTCCGTTGAGTTCGGAAAGCTCCTCGCAGTCTTCGTAGTTATATATGCGATTCTGCTTCTCGTGGGCATAGGCCACCGGACAGCCCTGTGGGACGAGTTTCAGAACACGGCGCTGCCGTTCCTGTTGTATGACATGACGCTTGACCACACGGAAATCGGCCTGAACCTTGACTCTATCAGGGCGTATGCGACTGACTACCACGCGCACTACTCTGTCTTCTACAGCATAATACACCACCCTCCTCTGCATAGGGTATTCCTGTATCTCGCTTTTCTCGCAGCGGGACCAGGAGAGGTGCAGGGAAGGGCTGTGAGCGTGGCCTTCTCCGTCATGGCGCTGCTAGCCACGTACCTGTTAGCATACAGGCTGACGAGGAGAAGGGACATCTCATTCCTCTCGGCGGTGACGCTTGCGTTGATTCCCACGTTCAGCGAGTTCAGCAGGCTCATGATGATCGAGGTCCCGCTGGTGGCAACGACCACATTAACTGTATACGCGTTCCTGAGGTACGTCGAAAGCGAGAAGCTCAGAGACGCCGTCTTTTTCGGAATCTCCGCAGGGCTCTGTGTGCTGACCAAGAACTACGGGCTCTTGGTATTCATACCGCTGGGAATACACATGATAAGGGAAAAGGGCGTTCGCTTTGTGTTTAACAGGAACTCCGCCATAGGTATTGCGATAGCATTGGCAATAGCCGTTCCATGGTACGCATTCGCGGCATTGCTGCCATCTGTAGCAGGCGTAGATGTAGACTTGATGGGAGCCTATGCCGGATACTTCGTGCCAAACCTGGAAGTTATTGCTTTGGCGCCTTCGTTCTACATCACTACGTTCTCGTGGGTGCTTGGAATTCTCTCATTAGCGGCTTTTGGAAAGGCGCTGATGAGAAGGGACGGCACGGACGTGCTGCTGATTGTATGGGCGCTCTCGTACATAATGCTGTTCACGTTCGCGATAGGGCCTTCCATTGGGCATCTTCACAGGTTCATAATGCCTTCGCTTCCGGCGTTCGCAATAATGATTGCAAGGCTTTTCGGAGATATGATAGACTCGAAGAGGGCCAGATATCCCTGGCATATCATATTCATAATGCTAGTATGCTCGGCGGCGCTATCTGCGGCATACAACGCATCTGTTGATGTCAGGAAGCCAATCGACGAGGCTGCTGTATACGCCATAGAGAACTCTGATTACGGGGACGGCATAATAACCACGGACTTCTACCAGACCTTCTACTTGTTAAAGCATGACAGGAATCTCTCGGTATTCAATCTGAATGCAAGGGATATGGAGACGCTGGACTCCATAATAAACGCAAGCTACGCGAGTGAGTCGAGACAGGCCGCCGGTATTAAGAATCCTGAGAGCTATAGTTATCTTGTTCTGGAATACCCGCTCCAGCCGAAGGTGGCAGCGAATCCGGATTTCGTCGAATTCATAGAAGAGAGCGGCTGTCTGAAAAAGGAGATAGTGTTTGGAGACGATGTTAGCATAGCGCTCTACAGGTTCAGTGAGGAATGTATATGAAGGTGTCTGTAATAATACCAGCGTACAACGAGGAGAAGGCGATAGAAGAAGTCGTCAATGACGTCAAGTCCGCCGTGAATAAGGACTATGAGATAATAGTCGTTGATGACGGCTCGTCTGACAACACTTACGAGAAGGCCAGGAAGATAAGTGGTATAAGGGCCATAAGGCACAGGAAGAACATGGGAAAGGCGGGCGCGCTCAGGACGGGCTTCGAGGCGGCAAAAGGCCATGTGATGGCCACGATAGACGCAGACTGCACGTATCCTGCAAAGGACATGCAGAAGATAGTGGCGCCTGTAATTAATGGTGATGCCGACGTGGTCATAGGCTCAAGGTTCATGGGAAAGGAGACGGAGATGGCAAGACTTAACTATTTCGGAAACAGCATATTCGCGATGTTTGTCACCGTCCTCACCGGGAAGTCTGTGACAGACCCGTCTTCTGGCATGAGAGCTTTCGGAAAGGATGTATGGAAGTCGCTTGACATAAAGGCCAAGGGACTCGACTGGGAAGTCGAAATGACGACCGCTTCGCTAAGAAGGGGTTACAGGCTGCTTGAGATTCCGATAGCTTATCATGACAGGGTCGGCGAAGCAAAGCTGAGCAGGTTCGATGACGGGGCAAGGTTCCTAAGGGCTATACTAAGGGCCCGCTTCCGCCAGCAGAGGTGAGATGGCTTCTTCTTATAGGGTTCGCTGCCCAGAAGGCTGCCCCGACAATCCCCATGGTGACGTATGTGGTGATGAACGAGAGCAGTGAAAGTGACACTGCAGGCTCTGAAGGGAGCGAGACGAGTGAGAAGAAGAATATGAGCGCCGCGTCCCTTGTGCCGATTCCTGAGAATGATATAGGAAGGGTGTCGAGAAGGACCGCTATCGGCACAACTCCTATGAAGAAGGTGTACGGAAGCCTCAGTCCTATGGCACTCGCCAGCAGCCAGAACTGGGTTATTGATATGATCCATGTAACGGAGCAGAGCCCCACTGCAGCGATTATCATCAGCTTCTTCATTCCGGAGAACCCGTCATAGAAATCATGAAAAGCGCGGCTCATGATGGAATGCCTTTCCCTTGGAATTAGCCTTGATGATAGCGGTCTCAGAATCCTCGATACCAGTCCCTTCCTGGTGAATGCTATGACGACCAGGAGAAACGTCATGAAGACTGCGGAAATGTATGCTATAAGCCCGGTGCCTTCAGTGAAAACTCCCGCAAGGACGGATATGCCCACAAGCGAGAAGCAGAAGAGGACGACTATGTCAGTCACCCTGTCAACAAAGACAGTAGAAAGAGCCCTTCCGCCACTCACACCAGCTTCCTTTCTGAGGTATAATGCCCTTGATAAATCTCCCACCCTTCCCGGTGTTATTATCCCAAGGAAGAATCCTGCCATCCAGGCACGGACCGCCCTGAAAAGCCCGTAGTCCTTGCCATATGACTTTATGACGAGCTTCCATTTGAGCGCCTTTAAAACCACGTTAGGCACCGTGAGGATGAGTGAGTATGAGACCAGCGTCATGTCAGCGGATGCCAGTGTAAGAATAACGTTCGAAACGTCTATGTTCACGATTATAGCCGCAAAGAGAACTATACCGAAAAGCGGCAGTATTGATACCTTTCTCATCTTAATTTCCCTCTGGATGCAGCTAATCTTCCTCGTGCTTCCTTATCCTTTCCATGAGAGCTTCCCTCTCCTTGATGTGCATGTCCATGTCGAGGAACTTGATAAGGTCGCGCTCCGTCCTGAGTATGGTATTCCATTTACCAATATCCAGATACTTGCCCTTTAGCACAACCCCATAAACCAGCTCGCCGTTCTTGAGCGCCAGGTCTATCGCATCGGTTATCTGTATCTCCCCCTTCGCGCCCGGCTTGGTCTTCTCTATGTAATCGAATATCTTTGGCTCGAAGACATATCCGCCGCACATGGCATAGTATCCTCCGTTGACCTTGTAATCAGAAGCCTTCTCTCTCGTAGGCTTCTCGACGACGCGCTCGACCACGCCACAGCAGGAGTCCTCCATTTTGACTTTCGCAAGCCCGTATCCCTTAGGGTCCCTGACCTCGAAAAGCAGCAGGGTTGCTATCGGCTTCTTCTTCATGTGGACGTTTATAAGCGACTTTATCTCATTCTTGGGTTCTATGAATGAGTCTCCAAGAAGCGTCACGAATGTCGTGTGCACCCAGCCCTTGCCCTGGTATATGGCGTGCCCCAGTCCCTTCCTCTTCATCTGGTATATGTACGCGGCGTTGACGCCGAAGAACGTGCCGTCGCCTATATAGTCCATGATTGCCCCCTTCTGGTAACCAACGATTAGGAAAATCCTGTCCACGCCGCCTGCCTTCAGGTTCTCGACGCAGTGCTCTATGACGGCCTTGCCTAGTATCGGATACATCTCCTTTGGGACAGCTCTTGAGAATGGATATAGCCTTGTCCCGCTGCCAGCGGCAGGTATCAATCCTACTATCTCTTCTGTCATCACCAGCACACTCCCTCGAAGTTTTTTACGTCAGATGGGTTAAGCGCACGCCTTCCCTCTATAATCACGTTTCCCTTCATCTTTGATAAATCTTTGTCTGAAATCTTTGTAACATCGTCCCACTCGGTTAGTATGAGGCAGGCATCGCTTCCCTCAAGGGCGGTGTCTATGCTCATGCAGTATTCTACTTCCGGGTATTCCATCCTGAAGTTTTCGGAAGCCTTCGGGTCGTATGCCTTCACATGCGCGCCTGATGATATAAGTTCTGACACGACCTTCAGTGAAGGCGCCTCCCTTATGTCGTCGGTTCCTGGTTTGAATGCAAGTCCCAGGACGGATACGGTCTTCCCCCTGAGTGATGGTATCCTCTTCCTCAGTATGTCCATAAGCCTTAGAGGTTGTTCTTTGTTGACCTTCTCCACCGAAGCCAGGAGATCCATGCGGAACCCCTCCTTCCTTCCCTTTGCTATTATGGCCTTCACGTCCTTTGGGAAGCAGGACCCTCCATATCCTATGCCGGAGTTGAGGAACTTTCTCTCTATCCTGTCGTCCATCCCCATGCCATCCGCAACCTCATAGGAGTCTATGCCGAGGCTCTTGCACAGGTTCCCCATCTCATTTGCAAAGGATATCTTCGTGGCCAGGAAAGCGTTGCTCGCGTACTTTATCATCTCCGCTGTCCTTGGGTTCGTCTTCATTATAGGGCAGTTGAAGTCCTTGTAAAGGGAATGGACCCTCTCTACAGACTTCTGGTCTATTCCTCCTATAACCACCCTTCCGGGATTCATGAAATCGTCTATGGCCATGCCTTCCTTGAGAAACTCCGGGTTCATTGCAACCCCGAAATCCCTCCCGGCCTTCTTTCCGGAGAACTTCTCGAGTATGGGAAGTATTTCCTTCTCCGTTGACCCCGGAACGACGGTCGACTTTACGACAACCGTGTGATAGGAGCCCTTCTCCCTGAGGGCATTGCCTATATCCTCTGATACCTTCTTCACATACACGAGGTCTATGCTTCCGTCCTTCCTGGATGGGGTCCCGACAGCTATGAAAGTCATGTTCGTGTCCAAGACGGCCTTCTTGAGGTTGGTGGTTGCATGCAGCCTTCCGTTGCCTATGTTCTTCTTGAGCATCCTGTCCAGCCTATCCTCATATATCGGCGCTATACCACTATTTATCTTCTCTACCTTGTCCTTTACCACATCGACCAGTATTACGTGGTTCCCTATATCTGCAAGGCATGCACCGGTAACAAGGCCGACGTATCCTGAACCAACTATTGAAACTCGCATAGAATTAATGACGAATCGTAATTTATATGTATTCAGGCGCCTGTCATGGCGCTCGCGGTGATGCTTAAATCGACATCCTCAAACTCTATTACCGATGAATGGTCCTTTAGGAAAATGTAACGCAATCAGGGTCGTGCTGGGGCGATATTTGGTAATAACTATTTAAATTGTCACTCTCAATTTCCTTCAAAGGTGATTTGTTGTCATTAAGAAATGATCTTCTTAGCGGGAAGAAGCGTGTCGGTGTTTGGGGCACTGGTTTCATAGGTTTCACCACGATTGCAAACATGGCAAGGAACGGCATCAACTGCATAGGCCTCGATGTCGACAAGGAGAAAGTGGATATCATAAACTCAGGGAAGATTCCTATAGAGAACCTCGAGTACTGGCTGGGATTCAACATAGACAGCCTCGTCGAAAGGGGCATGCTTCGGGCAACTACTGATTACGAGGACATGATGGAGCCGGATATAGCGGTGCACTTCGTATGCATACCAACAGAGAAGGGCGGCGAGCCATACGACCGCATACTTATCGATGTCATGGAGAAGATAGCAAATCTGAAGGGAAGGCACAAGACACCCCCGCTTGTGATAGTCGAATCGACGCTCACTCCGGGAAGGAGTGATAAGGTAGTGCTTCCCATACTGAAGAAGGCGGGAATAACGGTGGGAAGGGACATACTGTATGGTGTGGCGCCAAGAAGGGACTGGTTCGTATCCCCTGAAAAGAGTCTCAAGCGCCTTCCGAGGGTCTTTGGAGGCACTGACAGCAATACTAATGACATCATGAAGGATGTGCTCTCTCTTGTGTGCGATAATCTCGTGCCCGCACCCGACCACAAGCACGCCGAGATGGTGAAGTCGATAGAGAACGCTTACAGGCACATGGAGATAACGCTTGCAAACCAGCTCTCTCTTGCATATCCGGATGTTAACATGACAGAGGTCCTGAGACTTGTAGGCACCAAATGGAACATAGGCACGTATCATCCGAGCTTCGGCACAGGAGGCTACTGCATACCGCTCTCAAGCAAATACGTGCTTCTGGGGGCAGACAGGCCAGACGAGATTACGATACTCAAGGAGACCATAAAGTCCGACTCAAGGCAGCCGGATGTGGTTGCAGAGAGTCTTAAGAAGAGGGGTGCCAGGAACATAGGCATACTAGGGCTTGCTTACAAGGGTGACATAAAGGTGACCATACTCTCGCCAACTATTAAGATTGCACAGAAAATCAAAGAGAAGGGCATGAACGTCAAGGTCAATGACCCTTACTACACGCCTGATGAGATAATGAGGATATGCGGGACTGAATCGTTCGAGTTCCCCGACGGGATGGAAGAATTCGACACCATCCTAATAGTTGCCGACCACCAGCATTACAGGTTCACAACGCATGACACGATACTGGGCAGCCTTAAGAACTGCAAGCTTATTCTTGACAACACTGAGATATGGAAGGACATAGACTTCGCAAAGAATGGTATCAAATATCATATAGCCGGGGACTCAGGTTGGATAAAAGGCTAGAGTGCGCCAGATTCGCATCATGATTATTATGCAAATGAAAACTGAGAGTATTGTGAAAAGCGCGCTTGATGAGGATATAGGAAGCGGCGACATCACAACCGAGTCCGTTATACCGAAGGGCATGAAAGTGCATGCAGAGATAAAGGCAAAAGAGGACTGCATAATATGCGGTCTTGACGTTGCAGAAATGGTCTTTTCTCAGTTGGATAGTTCGGTCGAGTTCAGAAAGCTGTCGGATGACGGGAAGCGTGCAAAGGCCGGTGAAGTCATAGCTGAGATCAGAGGCAATGCCCGTGCCATACTAACCGGCGAGAGGACGGCGCTCAATTTCCTTCAGAGGCTCTCGGGAATAGCGACAAAGGCGGGTGAGATGTCGGAAATTGTGAAGAAAAGTGGGGTTGATGTCCTCGATACGAGGAAGACTACGCCAGGTCTGAGGGCTCTTGAGAAATACGCTGTCAGATGCGGGGGCTGTAGGAATCACCGGATGGGTCTCTACGATCAGGTCCTGATAAAGGACAACCACATAACTCTTGTGGGGCTTCAGAACGCTGTCAGGAATGCTAAGAGGACAGGAAAGAAGGTGGAGGTGGAGGCAAGGGACATGGCAGAAGTCAAGGATGCTGTAGCTGCCGGGGCCGACATAATAATGCTTGACAACATGAGTTCAGGCGACATGAGAGCCGCAGTAAGGGAGATAGCGGGAAAGGCTGTGATAGAGGTCTCAGGCGGTGTTAACAAGGGAAGACTCAGGGAGCTCACCGGACTGGGCGTACAGTGGATATCAATAGGTTCCCTTACCCACTCAGTCAGGTCCATTGATATAGGAATGTATATAAGAAGAGCCTGATCAGGGAGTAATAAGCTCTCTCAGCCCGTCTTCTATGTTCACTGAGGGCTTGAATCCCAACACATTTCTTGCAAGTGATATGTCTGCGCAGGAATGGCGCGCATCGCCTTCACGGGCCTTCTTGTATATGACCTTGAACTTCCTGCCCTTTATCTTCTCGAGAAGCCTTACCAGTCCATTGAGCGTTATGCGCTCTCCCGTGCCTATGTTTATGGGCCCCGTGGCCTTTTTGCACTCTGCGGCGAGCATGTTCGCCTTGGCCACATCCCTCACGTTGACGAAGTCCCTGGACTGCTCACCATCGCCGAATATTGTCATGGGCTTCCCGCCCACGGCATTCCTTACGAAGAGCGAGACCACCCCTGAATACGGGCTGTCTGCACTTTGCCTGGGGCCGTATACGTTGAAGTAGCGAAGGCATGCAGTCTTTATGCCGTGGAGGTTTGAGTAAAGGTCCATGTAGCTCTCGCCCGTCATCTTCGAGACGGCATATGGCGAGAGTGGCGCCTTCCTGTCGCTCTCTTTCGTCGGTATCCTCTCCGGATGGCCGTATACCGCAGAAGATGCCGCAAACACCACGTTTGCTATGTCGTGCTTCCTGCACGCCTCAAGGACGTTTATTGTGCCCCCTACGTTTATGGATGCGTCGAGAGCGGGATCCTTTATGGAGACCTGTATCTTCACGTTCGCTGCCTGATGGAAGACAACGTCAGCGCCCTTTAATGCACTATCAACATCTGCCTGGCTCCTCACATCCCCCTTAACCAGCCTTATGCTACTTTTGACCAGGTCAATATTTGCTTTCGTGCCTGATGACATGTCGTCAAAAACCGTTACGTTGTTGTCCTTCGAAGCGTACTCGGCTATCCACGAGCCTATGAAGCCTGCGCCACCGGTAACAACGACGTTCTTTCCCTTAAGCGTCATAAACTTAATAATCATGACACTACATAAATATTTGACGTGTATGGAATTCTCAATGAGCGATTTCGCAAAAGTTGGTACTGTTGTGAAGGACAATGAAACATATGTTGTAACCGATGTCAGGGTCCTTGAGAATCTGGTCGTGTCCCTGACGGTTCTCCACAGCGGAAAGGAGACCAGCGGTCATGCCCATGGGGACGCAGAGGAAGTCTACAACTTCGAGGAAGGTTCAGGGGAGATGCAGGTTGACGAAAAGAGATTCCCCGTGAAGGGCGGGAGCATAGTCACAATAAAGAAGGGGTCTTTCCACAAGGTATTCAATACGGGAAAATCAGACCTGAAGTTCGTCTGCGTGTTCGAGAAGTACGGTGACAGGAACTAATCCTTCTGGGACAGCAGCTTGTTTGCAGCTTCATAGCTCTCTACTGAGCCTATGTCAAACCACCTGTTGTTCGAATCGAACACAAAGCCCTCGACCTTCTGCTGTGACGAGAGCCATGATATGAAGAATCCAGGAGCGTCGGGGTTCTTTCCTTCGGAGAGGTACTGGTGTATCATGTTAACGGAGTCTCTTGGGAAGAAGTAGCATCCTGTGCTTATCAGGGTTGAAACTGGGTCTTCGGGCTTTTCATGGAACTCCTTTACTACGCTGTTATCGTCGAGCTTGACGACGCCATACTTGTTCCTTATCTTCTCCTTGTTCTGCATGTCATAGAGTGCTATCATAGGCACACCATTGTGGCTCGACACGAAGTTGTTTATGCTGAAATCGAAGAGGTTGTCGCCTGCCACGACCAGTATGTCGTCATCTATGTTATTTTCCTTGAGGAGTACCCCAAGGGCGCCAACGGCGCCGAGCTTGTCCTTCTCCGACATGCTGTTCTCCGTGAATATCTCCGTCTGTTTTGGAAACGTCTTCCCGTCAATCCATTCTGAGAAATGCGGTTCGAACTTCCGGTTTATTGATATGTATATCCTGTCTACTTCGTCTATGCCAAGGACCTTGTCTATGACGTGTTCTATCATCGGCTTTCCTGCGACTGTCAGTAGCGGTTTTGGCGTATCTTTCGTGAGAGGCCAGAGCCTCCGTCCAAACCCGCCCGCGAGTATTATAGCCTTCATGAAATCATTGCCAACCCGTCGGTAACGAATTTAACGTAATTCCGCCGAATGATGCTTTATGTATTTGAAACTCTGCTTTTAATTAGTTACGTTTATACACAT
>CAZGWZ010000005.1:0-18298 GCA_964529545.1 uncultured archaeon | reverse complement strand
AGTGAAGAAGGACGCGCTGATGCTGCACGGGATAATAAAGGATGAGAAGGAAACAAAAGCCTACGCAGAAAGGATTATAGCCGAATACAAGGCCTACGCGGACGAGATAAGGGATTACGTATGCGATACCTCCATCATGATAAACGATGAGATAAGAAAGGGGTCCCGCGTGCTCTTCGAGGGAGCACAGGGAATGATGCTTGACATAGACCACGGCTCGTATCCTTACGTCACCTCCTCAAACGTGGTCTCAGGAGGCGTGTGCGCCGGCGTGGGGATAGGACCAAGCATGATAAAGAAGGTCATAGGGATTGCGAAGGCATACACGACAAGGGTCGGAGAGGGGCCGTTCCCGACAGAGCTGAAGGACAGGTCCGGAGACGCGATAAGGGAGAAGGGCAGAGAGTATGGCACGACCACCGGAAGGCCCAGGAGGTGCGGCTGGCTCGACCTAGTCACACTAAGGCACGCCGTAAGGATGAACGGGCTCGACAGCTTCGTGCTGACCAAGCTCGATGTCATGTCAGGCCTTGGTCCGGTAAAGGTCTGCACGGCTTATGAGACGGAAGGAAAAATCATAAAGACGTTCCCTGCTTCCATCATGGAAGTGGAGAAGGCAAAGCCCGTATACAAGGAACTTCCCGGCTGGGAGGAATTCGACGGCACGGACAAGAAGGACATCCCGGAGAACGCTATGAAGTACATAAGGTTCGTAGAGAAGGAGACAGGAGTACCGGTATCAATAGTCTCCAAAGGGCAGAGAAGGGATCAAACTATAATACTAGGGAAACAATAATTCTTCAGATGCCAGATGAAGGACAAGCTTAGGATAGAGATGTCGGAGCTTCGCAGGGGCTACGACGAAGTCGCTCTGAGGCCGATGAACGACAGGATAAAGGTCAACCTCTTCTCGATGCCGGAGTTCATGGACTCAAGGACGGTCATGTTCTACGCATCAAAGGAGAACGAGGTCGACACCCACGCAATGATAATGGATGCCATAAACATAGGCAAGAGGGTCGTCGTCCCATACGTCCTCAAAGAGGGAAAGGAGATAATACCGCTCGAGATAAAGAGCTACGAAGACCTGAGGCCTGGGTCATTCGGGGTGATGGAGCCCAGAAGAGAGTACTGCAGGGAAGTGAGCCCCGAAGAGATAGACGTGGTCATAGTCCCGGGGATAGCATTCGACAAGAAAGGGGACAGGCTCGGTTACGGCATGGGATTCTATGACAGGTTTCTAAGCAAGGCCGCCAAAGCCCAGCATATAGGCCTCGCGTACGAATTCCAGATACTCGACCACATGGATTCAGAGGGCCATGATGTGAGGGTAGGAAGCATAGTCACGGAGAAGAGGGTGCTAAAAACTTAAAAGTAACCAAACCATAAAAAAACAATGAAACATCTAAGTCAGACAGACCCCGAGATCGAGGCCGCGGTAAGGAACGAGGCGAATCGCGCGAGAGGCGGCCTGGAACTCATACCTTCTGAGAACTTCACAAGCCCTGCGGTGATGCAGGTCCTCGGTTCCGTGTTCACCAACAAATATTCCGAGGGCTATCCAGGGAAGAGGTACTACGGCGGAAACGAGTTCGTCGACGTCGCAGAGAGCCTCGCAATCGAGAGGGCAAAGAAGCTCTTCAACGCGGAGCATGTCAACGTGCAGCCGCTCTCAGGAAGCCCTGCAAACCAGGCGGTCTTCTTCGCGCTCCTAAACCTCGGAGACACATTCATGGGCATGGACCTCTCATGCGGCGGCCACCTGACTCACGGAAGCCCGGTCAACTTCTCCGGAAAGAACTACAAATGCGTGCCATACGGCGTAGACAGGGAAACGGAGCTTCTCGATTTCGACAACATCAGGAAGATTGCGCTCGAGTGCAAGCCAAAGCTGATACTATCAGGCCTCACGGCATATCCGAGGAAGCTGGACTTCAAGGCCTTCCAGGAGATAGCAGAGGAGGTGGGCGCATACCACTTCGCTGATATCGCACACATCGCGGGGTTGGTAGCGGCAGGACTGCATGAGAATCCCGTCGACGTCTGCGACGTCGTCACCACCACGACGCACAAGACGCTCAGGGGACCAAGGGGTGCCATGATAATGTGCAAGGAGGAGGACAGACTGCACGAAAAGTACCATCCTGAAAGCAAGAAGAACCTGGCACAGCTCATCGACAGCGCAGTGTTCCCTGGACTCCAGGGGGGTCCGCACGACCACATGAACGCGGCAAAGGCTGTCGCATTCCACGAGGCGCTCCAGCCAGAATACAAGGTTTATGCTTCCCAGATACTAAGGAACGCGAAGGCGCTCGCAGACGAGCTGATGGCCCAGGGCTTCAGGCTCGTCACCGGCGGAACCGAAAACCACCTCATGGTAGTGGACGTGTGGCAGAAGGGAATCACCGGAAAGGACGCACAGAACCTTCTAGACGGGGTCGGGATATTCTTAAACAAGAACACAATTCCATTCGACGAGCGGTCTCCGTTCAACCCGAGCGGCATAAGGCTCGGCACGCCCGCGCTCACCACAAGAGGCATGAAGGAAGGCGAGATGAAACATGTAGGAGAGCTCATCGGAAGGGCGCTTCTGAAGAAGGACGACAGCGCGGCTCTTGCAAAGGTGAAGGAAGACGTGTCAGAGCTCTGCAGGCAGTTCCCGCTATATCCAGACATGCCAGACGGGTACTTCAAGGTCTGAACCGCTTCATATCATGCTATACTGCGGATACTCTATCTCAGGCAGGACACGGCCTTCTGGACTGTATGCGTGACCTATGGGCTCTCCCGAACCAGGCGCGTAGTAATAAGCAATGACGTCGTCTATGTACATACGGACGTCCTGAGAAGGCGCATCCTGCTCGTCACCGCCGAAGTATCCATCAAAACCTATGGAGTTCAGCTTGAGTCCTTCTACAGACCTGAACTCGAGTCCTGTGAGCCTGTCGGCAAAGACACCGTCTATGAAAATCTCTACGAAACCATTGGCATGGCCGACGTCGTTGACCACCACTCGCTGGGTTATCAGGTGCCACACGTTTGACTCCATCTCGGTCCTCTCGGCAGCCCTCCCAGAGCCGCTGTAGACCCCGCATAGTGACGTGTCGTGGTTGTGTCTCACAAAGAGCACGAATTCTAAACACTCGGCAGGAGCACGACCGTACTTATTGATAAACTCATAATATTCTCTCTGTTGTATGAATATTGCAAACTCCAATGTGCTGGTGGGATCTCTGCCATGTGCGGCGGCAAATTTGCTAAGCTCGCTAGCGAAGGGGGCGCTGTTCCAGATATCGCTGACCCGGCAATACCAATTGTAACAGACATACTCCATGACCTCATAGCAGTCCTTTGGATAAACTCCCCTGCTCTGATAGAATGCGTCACTGTAGAATGAGCCGTTCCAGTTCTGCATGTGATAAGGATAGAAATGAAGGTACGTGGCCCCATAGCCGCCATAGAACATGAACCTTCCGGAGAAGTCATCCACTCCGGTGACGCACTGGCCTGCTCCAGAACCATTGTTCGTAATCTGGCCCCTCAGGGAAGGTATCTTTCCCTTGCTCCCCTGATAACCATCAGACCACTTCATCTTGTATGACAGGTAAAGCTCTTCATATCCTTCGTCCAAATAGTGCTCGCCGTTGAAACAGTCGTTCCAGTTGCACCAGTAGTGACCGGCTCCGAAATCATTCCTAAAGACCTTCGTAGGATTGACAGTATCGGATGGATTCGAATATATGGAAGATTCGTGAAACCTGGTATTATAACCGGTTATGAAAGACGCCAGCTGCCAGTCATGCTCATATTCTGCCTGAAGGTATGGTCCGAGCGTGTCTTGCTCGAAGTTGTTGAAGTATACTATCTCTATATCCTCGCCGCTGCCCTCCTCAACGCACGTTCCGCCAATACAATCGAATCCCTCAGGGCATTGGCAGTCAGAAGAGCAGTCAGAACATGTCTCGTTGCCATTGCATTTGGCGTCACCGCAGTAAGGACCAATCTCCAGGCTCGCGTTGAACTGCACTATCTGCCACCCGCCATGGCAGTCCCAGGAGCCCCGGGACCTCGTGCAGCTGTAGACGACTATGAAATTCTTATCGGTGCGATTCCTCTGAGTGCTCATGCCGAATGCATCCTTCGGGACAGATATCTCAGCGCTGACAGGCCCCATAAGCCAGCTTCCGCCCAGAGCATCGCCTGACAGCGTGAACCTATTCCAGCCACTGCCGTCGTAGCTTATGTAGCCATACTCATAGACTGCATCATCCTCGCTTGCCAGGCCAATCAGGATCGTGTCTTCGCCTTCTGCGAACTCTAGTTCGTAGGAAGACAGCGAAAACACGTCTATGGGATCGGAGAATCCCTGATAAGCGGATTCAGCAAGATCTGCACTGACCAAAATAAGGATTGAAAAAAGGCATAGAACCAAAGCAGACCTCATATGTATGTAATTCTTCTCAGTACGTTATAAAGCATCATCAAAACACTTAAAAGTAAGAAATACAATCATGTAAATTGTTTTCTTAAAATAAGCTGTGCGTGAAAAGATGACCGGAAAAGTCATAGACGGAAAGGAGATTGCAAGGAAGGTCAGGGAGGATGTCGCAAATGGAGTCGCATCTTTTAAGGAAAATCACGGCAAGGCACCGAGGCTTGACGTCATCCTCATAGGCGACGACCCGGCTTCAAAGGTATACGTGGGCATGAAGGACAAGGCCGCGGCGGAGCTTGGCATGAAGTCCGTAAAGCATGAATACCACGATATCGAGGAGAAAGACCTCATAGCGCTTGTGAAGAAGCTTGACAGCGACGATGACGTCAACGGCATACTGGTTCAGCTGCCGCTCCCAAGGAAGATAGACGAGGAAAAGGTGCTATCATACATATCCCCGGAGAAGGACGTGGACGGTTTCCTTCCGAAGAACCTGGGACTGCTATGCAGGGGCAAGGAGAGGCTCCTATCCTGCACTCCTTACGGCGTGATAAAGATGCTCGAGCATGAGGGAATCGAGACCGAGGGAAAGGAGGCCGTGGTCATAGGACGAAGCAACATCGTCGGCAAGCCCATGGCACTGATGCTTCTCAACAGGAACGCGACCGTTACCATATGCCACACAAGGACAAAGGACCTCGCGAGCCACACGAGAAGGGCTGACATACTGGTCGCTGCGGCAGGATCGCCGAAGCTGATAAAGGCTGACATGGTGAAGGACGGTGCCGTCGTGATAGACGTCGGAACGTCAAAGGTGGACGGCAAGCTCTGCGGTGACGTGGACTTCGAAGCCGTAAAGGAGAAGGCGTCCCACATAACGCCCGTCCCGGGAGGCGTCGGGCCCATGACGATTGCGATGCTCATGCACAACACGCTTCAGGCCGCAAAGAGCCAGATGGAGGGAAGGCAATGATAAAGAGGGCACTCATAAGCGTCTCTGACAAGACGGGCATAACAGGATTTGCAAAGGAGCTCGAAGGGATGGGCGTGGACATCATCTCTACAGGGGGCACGAAGAAGAAGATTCAGGAGGCAGGCATAAAGGTGAGGGACATCTCCGAGTTCACGGGATTTCCCGAGATGATGGACGGAAGGGTCAAGACGCTCCATCCAAAGGTCCACGGAGGCATACTCAACATAAGGGGCAACGCGGAGCACCAGAAGGCGATGAAGGACAACGGAATCGAGCCGATAGACATGGTCGTCGTTAACCTGTATCCATTCGAGAGCGCAGTCCGCGCAAAGCCTGACGACCTCGAGAACGCGATAGAGAACATCGACATCGGCGGCCCGACCATGATAAGGAGCGCTGCGAAGAACTACAAGGACGTCACGGTCATAGTGGACCCGTCTGATTATGGCAAGGTGCTGAAGGAGCTCAAGGAGAAGGGCGACGTCTCGCTCGAGACCAAGCAGCTACTGGCGCTCAAGGTATTCAGGAGGACCGCAGACTACAACGGGGAGATAGACACATACCTGAGCAGGAAGTTCCTCAATGAGGAGGTCCTGAGAATATCCATGGTGGACGGTAAGAAGCTCAGGTACGGCGAGAACCCCCATCAGGAGGCGGTGTGGTACAAGGACCCCAAATCTGATCTCATGATGAACCAGCTTCATGGAAAGGAGCTCTCTTTCAACAACCTCATAGACATAAACGCTGCAGTTACAATAGCGGCGGAGTTCAAGGAGCCCTGCTGCATAATAATAAAGCATACCAATCCGTGCGGCGCTGCAATAGGCAATTCCCCTCTCGACGCATTCATGAAGGCGAAGGAGACCGACCCGATATCGGCCTTCGGAAGCATAATATCATTCAACCGGGAAGTCGACGTGAAGGCCGCCGAGGAGATAAGCAAGATGTTCGTCGAGGTGATAGTCGCCCCGAAATTCGCCGAAGACGCGAAGGCAAAGTTCATGGAGAAGAAGAACCTCAGACTCATAGAGATAAACGAGTTCCCTGATATGAGCATCGAGAAGGACTTCAAGAAGATTGTAGGCGGGCTGCTCGTCCAGGACGTCGACACGAGAGTGCCGAAGAAGGATGAGCTGAAGGTAGTCACGAAGGCGAAGCCGACAGAAGACCAGCTGTCTGCCATGGAGTTCGGATGGAGGGTCCTAAAACACATCAAGAGCAACGCCATAATGTTCTGCGGCAAGGACAGGACTCTCGCTGTCGGCGCGGGCCAGATGTCCAGGGTCGACTCGGTGAAGCTCGCAGCCATGAAGGCCGCAAGCGTCGGCATATCTCTCGAGGGCTCAGTCATGACTTCCGACGCGTTCTTCCCTTTCCGCGACGGCCTGGACGAGGGAGTCAATGCCGGAGCCAAGGCCGTTATACAGCCGGGAGGCTCGGTAAAGGACGACGAAGTAATAGCGGCCGCGGACGAGCACGGGATACCGATGGTCTTCACCGGCTTCCGCTGCTTCAAGCACTAGCCTGAACATCATGTAGCATGCCAATCTGCATCCAATCATGATCTGGATGCCCTGAGGTTACAGGCCTTCGACTATCATCGCCTGTTCGTACAGCCACTCCTCAATGTTCGTGTAGCCGTCGGAGTCATCGTCGCCGTGGGGGTCGCTGGACGGGTATCCGGGGATGCTTGTGAGGGGTCTCGTATTTTCCGCGAGCGGCGGCCATCCACCGACCTGATCCTGATAGTCTATCACGCTGCCTGTCCCGCTTTCGACCTCCCCTATAACCCTCTCATCGACCGCGTCCCTGTCGGCCGGCCTTGCCCCGACCTTCGGCAGGATGTAGTCCTCCAAGTCCTGGCTCAGCACTGGAGAATACCCGTCCGATATGGGAGGCGTGTCCACCCTGAAGCTCGTCTTGTCGGCCCCCCGCACGACCGACCATGGGTCGGACGTCCTTCCCGGCCCTTCGTTATCTTCAAGATATACCTGGCTTCCCGGGGTCAGGTCCTCCTTGACCCTTATTATCTGCAGCCTCCTGGAATCGGGTCCCGGTATCATTTTGTTGCCGATTATAGTACACCTCAGAACGCTGCCCTGATCCCTGCTGTTAAGATATATGTTGTTGCCGGGCGCCCCGGTGTTGTACAGAAGGTTGTTTGCTATCGACACGTCCGTCGCCAGGCCGTTCACGAGCGGCGCGCGGTTGGCAAGATGGGCGAACAGGTTGCCGATTATGGATACGTCGGTTCCCCTCATGATAAGCATGCCGTATGCGTCCGGGGCGTCGTCGTTTGGGTCCGACCTGTACAGCGCCTCCGATATTATGCAGTTGGAAACGGTTACGTTTTCGACACTGGTCGTCGAGCTCAGGCCCACGTTCTCGTCGGTCCCCCAGCTGAAGGAGCAGTGATCGACGTAGGTGTTCGGCCCTTTGTATATGTCGAAGGCGTCCGTTGCGCCCTCCATTACCGAAAGGTTGCCAAGCCTCGACCTCATGTGCTGAACTATGACGTCATGCGTGTACACCTGGAAGTGCATGTACCTGAGTGTGATGCCGGGGCTCGGCGCTGACTGCCCCGCTATAGTGACATACGGGCTGTTAATTGAAAGCGGGCTTTCCAGGTCTATGTAGCCGGAAACCTCGAATAGTATGATTCTCGGGTAGCTCCTGGTGACAGTCCACCTGAACGTCCCCCTTCCGGTCGTTTCGCTTCCCGTGGAGCTGTCCGAGAGGCTGTCGACGATAAGTATCCTGGGCGTGCTGCTGCCGGCATATGCGCCCCGCGTGTACTTCCCGAATCCCACGGCACCCGGGAAGGCGAGCAGAGACCCTGGCTCCTCGCAGTCGCCGTCGCTTGCGCTGGTGCATCCTGGCGGACAGCAGGAATCGCCGCCTGCGCATGACGTTATCGCCACATGGGAGCAGGCACCCGCGCTGCAGCTGTCGGCCGTGCACGCATTGCCGTCGCTGCAGTCGACGCCGGCGCAGGGGTCAACAGAAGTCAGATTCGCGGGGAAGTCCTCTATCCGCACCTCCGTGTAGCTGTTCCAGTCGCTCATGTTGCTTCCATGTCCCACCAGCCTCAGATATCTTGCAGAAATCTCCGGGAACGTGACGCTATAGAACACAGGCGCCGTGACCGTGACACCGCCGTCGTAGACCTCGTTCCACTGGCTCCCGTCGACGGAGGCTTCGATGGAGAAGTAGACGTTTCTTGCGTTACTGTGAAAGGCGGATATGCTGATGTCATCCACAGGAACCTCTTCCGAGAGCTCGTAGCTTATCCACTCCCCGTCCCCTTCCGCACTCCACCTGCTATCCCACGAAGGGTCGCCGTCGAGCGTATTCTCCGGGGCATAAACAGTATCATATGAGCTCGCGCTCACACCGACTACCTGAACTTCCTGATGCTGGATGCTTCCGTTGAACTGCCATATCTGCCATCCTTCGTGGCAATCCCAGGAGCCACCGTCCCTGAAGCAGGAATAGGCCACGACGAAGTTCCTTTTCGTGGAAGTCCTTGAACCGTCCATATTGAAATCCTCAGGGGAAAGCTCCACCTTCGCGGCGACGCTTCCCGAGAGCCAGCTTCCTCCAAGAGCGTCTCCGGTGAAGTTGAACTGCTTCCATGCCTGGCCGTCAAGGCTCATGTAGCCGTATCGGTAGACGGCATCATCTGAAATCACGACATCCAGCGGGACTGGCCCGGAATCGGGAGAGAACGTGATTTCATTCTCTGACAAGCCGAATGACGCCACAGGCTGCGCGAACCCTGCATACAGCCCATGAGGGGAAGCGCCCGCCAGCGCTGTAAAACACAAGACCTGAACCAGCATGCATGCAACAATCCTAGGAATTTTCATGATTAATATTTTCCTTCATAAATTATTAAGGGCAATCTCCGGTGTTGCCGGATTCCTCTTCGTAGCCACCCTTGAAGCAGCCCCCGAGGATGTTGCTGAAATCGTTTCCGATTATCCTCAGGTCTCCTCCCCACACGTTCGTGATGGCGTCGTTCACCCCGTTGAAAGTATTGCCTTCCACGAGCAGGTCTGCGGCCTCCGTCCACACGCCGGTCGGGCTCGGGCCGTTTATGGTATTGTCGCGGACTACTATGTTTTTCGGAAGCACCCTCTCAGAGTTCTCGTCGTCCCACAGCGAGGGAATGTACACGGATGCGCCACCGTGCCCATCGGTCCTCGGGCCTGATAGTGTGTTGCGTTCGAATATCCCGAAATCCTGTTCGGTCCCGCTTGCATGGAAGCAGAACTTGTTTCCTGAGTTGCTCCTGTCTATGACGTTATTGTGAATCCACCACCTATCCACGCCGACGCCCACGCCGTCCATGAACTGGATGGCGTCCCCGCCCGCCTTTGACGTATCCGGCCCGTAATCGAACCACATGAGGTTCGCGTCGTGGATGTAGTTGTGGGCTATCTCCACGTTCTCCGAGTTGCCGACCCAGATGGCGTCGACGTAAATGTCGTAGACTTCTGTATATAGGATCTTCAGCCCGTGCGCCCATGAGAATATGCCGTCGTATCCGGCGTTGCTGATTGTGCAGTTGTACACGACGCTGCCGCCCGCATCACCCCTCAGGTATATGACCATGCCTCCGTAATCAAGCGACGAGCCCGGATTCTGGAGGTGGATGTCACTGAAGAGCGTCCTCATGGAGTGGACATTGAACAGGCTGCCAGCGGCGCCCCTTGATAGTACGGGTCTCGTCCCGGTCCCGTAGGCGCCGATGTATATGTCGCTGAGCTGGGGTATCTCGAGCTCGCTTGTTATCGTCTGGGATGTTCCCCTCTTCTGCACGTATGCGGTGTCGGACTGCCACGTGACGTCTTCCCATGAGTTGTACGGGCAGGATATCGTGCCGCTCTCGCAGCCGTTCCACTCCGGGTCGATGTATACCATGTTCGTGTAGTCGCTCCCATCCTTCTGAGTGAAGATGGGCCAGCCGCTGTGCTCCTCGGCAAAGCAGTCATGGTCGCTCAGGGAGCCACACCCGTCGGAGCACAGGCCGTCATATGGAACGCACTCTTCTTCAGGGCAGTCAGCCGGGCACGTGCCACGGCTCTCCTCATCACCGCAAGTGCCGTCACCGCAGTAAGGACCAATCCCCAGGCTCGCGTTGAACTGCACTATCTGCCAGCCGTCGTGACAGTCCCAGGAGCCCGGGGACCTCGTGCAGCTGTAGACGACTATGAAATTCTTATCGGAGAACGGTTCTTCCAAAGAAAGTCCCACATCCTGCGGCGCCAGGCTGATTTCGGAGAGCGCATCTCCGGAAAGCCAGTCCCCTCCGAAAAGGCCGCCTGAGAGTTCGAACCTCTGCCAGGAGCCGCCGTTGTAGCTCGCATGACCGTAACGATAGACGACGTCGTCTCTCGTCGAGACGTTAAGCAATATCGGATCCTCCGCAGAAGCGAATGACAGCATATCTTCAGACAGACTGAAATCCACTATCGGTTCTGCGAACCCCGCATACAAGCCGTGGCTAACGGCATCAGCGTCCTCTGCGAAAAAGCAGCATGCGACTGCAATGATGACGAGTGTCGCCGTGGATACTCTCATGATTATATTTACCCGTTCACGTTATTAAGAAGGACGGGAAGTCATGCGCCCTGGTACTCGAATGCGCCAACGTCAGGCATCCCGTCAGTTATGGGCGTGCCGTCGAAGTCTTGTGACATTCCAACAAGAATCCCGGCGTCAATCGCAGGGCAACCCGACACCAGATGGAAATCCCGGGAAGAGGCGTCAACGAAGAATGAGTTTTCGTGGTCCATATTGTGATCGACCGTGTGCGCCGACGCCACCGAGACATGTATTCCGTCCTCGAGCAGATTGTTCCTCGCTGCGAAAGGCAGGTCCCTGTCGACACTGATATCGTAGCTGCCGCCGTTGCCGTAGAAGATGTTGTTGTACACATGAACATTGATCCCCTCAATCACCTTTATCAGAATTCCAGCGTTATCCAGGAAGATGTTGTAGGACATGTTGATGTCATAGGGATACGGACTCTGGGAGTTGCCGATGACTATTGCTTCGTCGTTGTCGATGAAGCGGGAGCTGGTGATGAGGTAGTGGTTCGGCGCTCCCTCGAAGCTGCCGTCGCGGTAGAACCCGATGGCGCGGCCGTTGCCGATGAAATCGGTATTCTGGATGATGCCGTGATCGGCGTCCTGACTGACATGGATTCCGACACCGTTGTCCTTGACCAACGAGTGCCGTATCCTGAAGTTCGTCGAGCTCAGGCCATAGTTGAGCTGGTAGTAGTTGCCATTGTTGATGCCCCAGTGCTCGTTGTCCTGAATCAGTGTGTGGTCGATGACTGTGTCGTCGCCATGCACCTTGATGCCGTCGTATGAGTCGTAGGCCTGACAATAGAAATAACCTCCATCATATCCCCCGGACGCTCCCGCAAATCCGATGTCCAGATTGAAACGGGCGACAGTGTATCTGAAAATGGTTCCTCCAGCCTCAGACTTGAAACCATAGTCGTTGTTGTAACCTCCGGAATATTCTGAGACCGTATCTATTATGGTGTTGTTCAGAATGTCGATGTTGCTTTGCCCATTCCTGTAATCTGAATAAAGATACATCCCGGGGCCGGTATTGTGGGTTAACAAAATGTCCGTGAACGTGTTGTGGTAAGGCCCCATTCTGTTTGTGAGTATGCCGCACCACCAGTTGGTGAACATGAGGCTGTAGATATCATAGTATCCGACATTACGTGGTTCTTCTGCTGTATTAGTTGTACCAAGCCTGATTCCCGTTCCATATTCCAGCCAACTCATGGCGGACGTCCCGTCGAATATGGGCCTTTCTCCTTCCCCATATGCGCCTATCATGATATGCTCGTCCGGGTTTGCAGTCTGGTATATGTTGAGTATATCCATCGTTGTCGTTCCTCTTTTCTGCAGGTATGCATATCCGGGCGTGAGGATTCCGATTCCGTCGTTGTATCCCCCCGTAACGTCGTCCCACGTGGCATAAGGACAGCTCCTGGTGCCTGTGTGGCAGCCGGTCCATGATGGGTCTACGAACACAGTCTTTTCCGATTCCGATAGCCTTACAGTAATCGTTGCGTCGCTGTGAAGCCCTGTGGACATGTCAGTCGCTCTCAAAATGATGGAATGGGAAGCGGCAGAATCGTAGTCGAAGTCCGCATTGCCGACGGATATGCGCACCTCGTAGTCAAGGTTGTGATTGGAGACACAGTCCCTTCCGGTGAGCCTCTCAAGCGTGAACCTCCCATCATCGTTATCAACCATGTCATACTCGACACCCTGGTCAGGCCCGACCCACATCAGGTTCATGTCACCCACGGTGTCGCCTTCTTCGGCGTTCTCCGGAAGCAGGAAGGTCTGGTCATGTATGAGCGGCACGTCCCTTAGAAGGTCCGACTCGGCGAATCCGCATGAATCTCCGTGGCAGCTGCCATCATCCAAGCTTGCATTGAACTGCGCTATCTGCCAGCCGCCGTGGCAGTCCCAGTCATCAGGCAGCCTTGAACAGCTGTAGACCACGATGAAATTGCTTCCGGAGAACGCCTTCTCCGCGGATAAACCGAAAGATTCAGGAGAAGAGACGATTTCCGAAGAGACGCTTCCGGAAAGCCAGTCCCCTCCGAAAAGGCCGCCTGAGAGTTCGAACCTCTGCCAGGAGCCGCCGTTGTAGCTCGCGTAACCGTACATGTACACGGCGTCATCTGAGATGCCGATACCGAGAGGGACCGTTCCCGCTTCAGAAGAGAATGCAACATTATCCTCCGACAAGCTAAATGACTGTATCGGCTCTGCAAAGCCGGGATACTTTTCATGAGATGCGGCAAGTCCGCATTCTGCGACCATGCAGAAACTCAGAAGCATCACGGATGCAATCAAATGGGTGCTTCTCATGATTAATATATTTCCCTTCATCAATTATTAAGGAAACGCAGGCGGTGAAACCATCACAAATCTCAAGATCGGAGTACTCGGAAGCACTTCAGGAACAGACCTCCAGGCTGTTATAGACGAGATAGAAAAGGGCGCGCTAGAGGCCGAGATATCTGTCGTAATATCGAACAAGCCGGACGCATTCATACTCGAACGCGCGAGGAAGCACGGACTGAAGGCGATATGCATGCCTTCCAAGGGTCGGGATAGGGAGGAGTTCGACAGGGACATAGCAAAGATACTTGACGAAAACGGGGTCGAGCTCGTTCTGCTCATAGGATACATGAGGTTCCTTTCCAAGTGGTTTGTGAGCAGGTACGAGAACAGGATAATGAACATACACCCTTCGCTTCTTCCGGCATTCGCAGGAGGGATGGACCTTGACGTGCACGAGGAGGTACTGAAAAGCGGCATTAAGGTCACCGGAGCCACTCTTCATTTCGTTGACGAGGGGGCTGATACCGGACCCATAATACTCCAGAAGGAAGTGCCAGTTGAAAAGGGCGAGACCAAGGACACGCTCAAGGCGAAGGTCCAGAAGGCGGAGCAGGAGATAATCATCCGCGCCATCAGGCTCTTCGCGGAGGGAAAGCTCAGGGTCGAGGGAAGGAAAGTGTGTATTCTGGGGTGAGCGCATGGCAGAGGTCGTCATACTCGTTGAAGGCTACGAATCCGCCGATTCTGATGAGCGCTCATGCTCGACGATAGTACTCGTAAAGGACGGCGGGATGAACATAGTCGTGGATCCGGGCACGGCAAAGAGCCAGGAAGAGATATCAAAAGCGCTCGGGGAAGCGGGGCTTTCCGCGGATGACATAGACGTTGTCTTCATAACCCACTCGCACATGGACCATTACAGGAACATCGGCATGTTCCGGAATGCCAGATCACTCGACTACTGGGGATGGTGGAAAGGTGACTCGTGGAAGGAATGCGACGGCAGGGTATCCGGAAGCATCAGCATAATCAAGACCCCGGGGCACAGCTACGACGGCATGACCATGCTTGTGGAGACGGGCAAGGGGACGGTGGCAATATGCGGGGATGTGTTCTGGAAGGAGGGCTACCCGAAGGCCGACCCGTATGCAAGCGATCCTGAAAAGCTGGAACAAAGCAGGAAGACGGTTATTGAGAAATCAGACTTCGTCGTGCCCGGGCACGGAAAGATGTTCAGGTCTGGCAGGTGAACGGACCTATATGCCCTTTCTGTATTCGCGCCTTCCTATACGGACGGGCTTTGTAAAGCCGCTTCTCGTCCGCTCCATACGGTAGAACACGTTCTGGTGGCCGGGCTTTCCCTGCTTCTTCGCATAGAGATTGCCGTTAGCGTACTTGAAGTCAAGTATGGGATCATCAAAATCAATCACGTGCTCGTCCATGCCGCTCGTGAGCACGTACAGCTTGCTTCCCCTTTCAAAGGTAGCGGTATCCAGGACGCCGTTGATGGAAGAGACAACCTCTGGAATCCCGTCGCCGTCTATGTCAGGCATTGCCTCGTGATGGACAGTGCCGTAATTTGCTTTGGCAGCCATCGCGCACATTGTGAGACCCAAGACCGGCAATGCCACGTACTTGGTAAATGCCCTTCCGACGTAGCCGTTTCCCTTCATGCGGTTATGTTGATGGGAGATTTTATAAATACAAAAACCGCGAAATTTGTTTCTTTGCCTCAAATAACATAGAATGGGAAGAAACTACGGCAACCTAAAGATTGCGGCCACCACGACGGCGGCCGCCCTGCTCCTATACGCAGTCACGCAATTCTCTTTCAAGCCGAGCCATGACCTCGAGAGGGGGATGGATAGGGCATTCTCCAGGATTGCGAAGAGCAACTACGTCGATCCGCCCTCAACACCGGAAGAGCAGGAGAAGCAGTGGCAGAACACACTGGAAGCAAACCGGGCAGAATACAACAGCCACACGGGGAAGAAAATGTTCCTAAGCTTCATGGACTACGGCTTCTGAATGTTAAAAAAGCTTATCGTCAATTAATGATCATGAGCAGAGGCATATACAGAGGAAAGTCGAGCTACTTTCTGATATTTTTACCTTTTACTATTTACATGTGCGCCCAGATAAGGTCGGCTGCCGACTATATGATAGGCGAGGACAGCGCATGGTCCAGATACGGATGCAGGCACGTCGTGGTGTCAGACTACTACAAAGAGACCCCCGAATTCAGAGAAGAGAAATGGCAGCAAAGCCTTTCCGATAACCGCAGAAGGATAGAGGAATCCGACAGCAAGTTCGTCAAAGGTGTTGCGAAGGCTATAGAATTCCTTCCATAGGCGTCATAACGAGATCATCACATTCCATAAGGTTATAAAATTTTCCACGTTAACTATATCATGAGCAAGTACCAGGGAATAGCGATAGTAGACGACCCGCTTTTCGGGATAAGCCCGGTATTCTACAAGTCCGAACATGAGCACATATACAAGATGTGCGTCATCGCAGGAACGGTGAAAGGCCCAAAGGACATGGAAGTAATAGAGTCTGTATGGCTTGAAAAACCTGTAGACTTCAAGACGATAGAAGACATGGGATGGAAGATGAGCAAATCGGAGAAGAGTAGGAATTACCCGGACTTCGACCTCGGGAAGATATATCTCAACTGACACGTTTAAATCACTGTCTGCCTTTCTTAATATGGTAAACGAATCTCAGATAATCGGGCTTCTGAGGACAGCGGCAACGACCCTTCCATCAGACATAAAATCAGCACTTTGGAAGGGGTTGGATTCAGAGACCGACGAGAATGCCAGGAACACGCTGAAAGAGATGCTCAGGAATGCCAGGCTCGCCGAAGAGGAGAGCAAGCCCATGTGCCAGGACACGGGGCTTCCGATATTCTATATAAAGTGCCCGAAGGGAACGAGCCAGGCCGACATGGCAAGGACCATAGGCAAGGCGACCATGGATGCGACAAATGATGTCCCTCTGAGGCCGAACGTCATCGATACCCTGACGGAGAAGAATCTGGGAAACGTCCCTGTGATTCATTTCGAAGAGGCGGATTCCCTGGACGTGAGGCTTCTGATGAAGGGCGGCGGCTCGGAGAATGTCTCATGCGTGTACAAGCTCCCTGACGAAAGCATCAATGCCCACAGGAACTTCGATGGCGTGAGGAGGTGCGTCATAGACGCAGTATACAGGGCGCAGGGAAAGGGATGCCCGCCATACTTCATAGGCGTCGCCACGGCCGGTACGATAGAGGACGCGGCGAGGCTCTCGAAGATTCAGCTTCTGAGGAATGCGGATGACAAGAATGTAATAGAAGAGCTCTCCAGACTGGAGGAGCAGACGCTGCAGGATGTTAACAAGCTTGGCATAGGCCCGCTTGGCCTCGGAGGAAAGACGACAGCGATAGCAGTCAAGATAGCCACGGGCAATCGTATACCTGCCTCCTACTTCGTCGGCATATCAATGGGCTGCTGGTGCATGAGGAGGGGGAAGCTGTGATAAGCGTGAATCTGCCCATGTCGTCGCAGGACGTAATGAAGCTGAGAGCCGGCGACAGGCTGCTTCTGAACGGAAGGGTCCTCACGGCGAGGGACAGGGCCCACAGGTTCCTTCTCGAGGAATTCTTTGAGAAGATGAAAGAAGCCACAGTGTATCACTGCGGCCCGATAATAAAGGGCAGTGACGTCATAGCTGCCGGTCCGACGACGAGCATGAGGATGAGCCCGTACACGCCAGAACTCATAGAAAGGTACGGCATAAGGGCCATAATCGGGAAGGGCGGTATGGACGATAAAGTGCTGAAGGCTATCAGAGGCAAAGCCGTTTACCTCTCAGCCATAGGCGGCGCTGCAGTGACATACGCCAAGTCGATGATGTTAAGAGGCGTATACAAGGAAGAGTTCGGGATGCCTGAGGCGATATGGGAGTTCGAGGTGAAGGACTTCCCGGTAATAGTCACGATGGACGCCCACGGAAGGAGCCTGCACAGGGAAGTCATGGAAGCCTCAAGGGCGGAGATGAATAAGCTGCTTTATTAACAGGCGGCCATTATTGTTATGAGCGAAGAGACCAAGGCTTACCTGAACAGCCTCGACGTCCTCGGGATGAAGTTCGGGCTTGAGCGGATAAGGCACCTGATGAAGGAGCTGGGCAGTCCTGAGAAGAAGCTGAAGGTAATACACGTCACAGGCACCAACGGGAAGGGCTCCGTGTCCCGCATGGTGGGCTCCATACTCGCCTCAGCCGGCTACAGGACAGGCGTGTACACGTCCCCCCACCTGACAGACTTCCGTGAGAGGATATCCATAAACGGCGAGATGATATCCGAGGACGAGCTCAGGGAGAGGCTTGAGGTCGTAAAGCCGATTGCAGAAGGGATGAAGGACAACAAGCACACAGGAAGTCCGACCTACTTCGAGGTCACGACGGCCATGGCCTTCTCATACTTCGAATCTCTGAAGGCGGATTTCGCGGTAGTAGAGGTCGGCCTCGGCGGAAGGCTGGACGCCACAAACGTCGTTGACCCGCCTCTAGTATCGGTGATAACCAACGTCGGGCTGGAGCACACGGAATTCCTCGGCAACGACATAAAGTCGATAGCAAAGGAGAAGGCTGAGATAATAAAGAATGGGTGCAGGGTCGTCACTGCGTGCGAGGGGGATGCGCTCTCCGTGATAGAGGGCAAGTGCAAGGAACTGGGATGTCCTCTGAGGATTATAGGAAGGGACGTAACATTCACAAAGAAGAGCTCGGACATGATGAGCATACACGCACTGATAGACGGCGAGTATGAGGATTACGAAGCGACGATACCTTCAGCCGGAGACCATCAGATGAGAAACGCCGCATGCGCGGTGTCAGTAGCGGAGATGCTCAAAGACATGGGCTATGAGATAGGCAAGGGCGCGATAGAGGATGGGATAAGAAAGACCGTCCTCGAGGGAAGGTTCGAGGTCGTGGAGGTGAGACCTT
>CAZGWZ010000004.1:0-19339 GCA_964529545.1 uncultured archaeon | reverse complement strand
GCATACCGAAGGTGTCATGATTGCTGTGATAGATATTAGTACCGTCAATTATAATCGCGATCCTCTTTCCTTTCATACAGACGATTTAGAAGTCAGGATTAAATAATCTTTTCTGGTAGAAGAAATCCCTTTTCGGGACTTGAACAAAATGTTCAATGCCCTTTTGACATAAATGGAATAACCGATATCAAGAGTGCATAAAGACAAGAATGAGTGCCCCCGCCGGGATTCGAACCCGGGTCATCGGCTGTCTTCTTCGGACATCCAGATCATCTCTTTCTCTCATCGCCATGGGAGCGCCGTCCCACGGCTCGAACCTTCCGAACCGAATCGAAAGGCCGGTATCCTTGGCCGGACTAGACGACAGGGGCGTGTGTTTTCTATAATCTATACGCCGATATATTAATAAATTTAATACAGTGCGTCAAATAATCTATCTAAAGCTCAATTAAGGTGATTTTCATGAAGAGGATCAAGAAGTCGGTAAAGAAGGCCGGAAAGGCAGAGAAGGGAACGTTCAAGCTCAAGGACGGGCTTGCGAGGATGCTCAAGGGAGGCGTCATAATGGACGTGACGACTCCCGAGCAGGCCATAATAGCAGAGAAGGCAGGCGCAGTCGCCGTCATGGCGCTCGAGCGCGTCCCGGCCGACATAAGGGCAGAGGGCGGCGTGTCCAGGATGTCGGATCCTACTGTCATAGAGAAGATTACGAAAGCCGTTACGATTCCCGTGATGGCCAAGGTTAGGATAGGCCATTTCGCCGAGGCCCAGATACTTCAGGCTCTAGGAGTTGACTTCGTGGACGAGTCCGAGGTTCTGACTCCCGCTGACGACAAATTCCACGTAGACAAGAAGAAGTTTGGCATTCCGTTCGTATGCGGTGCTAGGAACCTCGGGGAAGCCCTCAGGAGGGTAGACGAGGGCGCGGCCATGGTGAGGACCAAGGGCGAGGCTGGCTCAGGCGACATCATACAGGCCGTGAGGCATGTGAGACAGATAAACAGCGAGATAGAGGAACTGACCACTCTGACAGACGGGAACCTCAAACGAAAGGCAAAGGAGTTCCGTGTACCTTACGAGCTCGTCAAGAAGACCGCGGAGCTTCGGAGGCTTCCTGTCGTGAACTTCGCCGCAGGCGGCATAGCGACTCCGGCTGACGCATCCCTCATGATGCAGATGGGAGTTGACGGCATATTCGTCGGCTCCGGCATATTCAAGTCCAAGAATCCTGCGAAGATGGCAAAGGCCATGGTGCAGGCAACCAACTTCTACAGCGACCCAAGGAAGGTCGCGGACGTCTCAAGGGGCATAGGCGACGCCATGAAGGGAATCGACACAGCTAAGCTCAAGCCCGAAGAGCGCCTCCAGGAAAGAGGAATCTGACATGAGGATAGGAGTGCTAGCGATACACGGCTCGGTATCGGAACACGTCGCTATGCTCAGAAGGTTGGGGCACGAGGCAGTCCCCGTCAAGGTGTCTTCGGATCTCGATGGCATAAGCGGACTCATAATACCGGGCGGCGAGAGCACGACCGTCGGCAAGTTCCTTCTTGGCGGGCTCGGTGAAAGGATAAAGGAGCTTGTCAGAAGCGGGCTTCCCGTCTACGGAACATGCACGGGCATGATAATCCTCGGCAGGGTCTCCGGAAGAGAGCCTTACACCCTGTCGCTCATGGACGTCAGCGTCAAGAGGAATGCCTTCGGAAGGCAGGTGGACAGCTTCGAACAGGACATAGTGATACCCGTCCTTGGGAAAGATCCCTTCCACTGCGTCTTCATACGGGCTCCAGTCATAGATGAAGCAGGAGAGGGCGTGGAAGTCCTCTCGGCCGTTTCCGGAAAGGTCATATTCGCAAGGGATAAGAATATGCTCGCCTCGTCATTCCATCCGGAACTGACGGACGACACAAGAGTGCACGAGTACTTTCTGAGGATGTGCGGCTCACGATGATTCGCTTTCGCACGGGTCTGAAGTGAGCAGGTCTGTGAAGTTGAACTTCTCCGCATCCGTCGAATCCATGCCGTACCAATCTGGCATGTTCCTCACCTGGAGGCATTCCCCTTCCCCGTTGAAGTACCTGTACGCCACCCTTGAATCGCTCTCTGTGCTGAAGGCCTGGGCCTCCATCTCAGGGACGTATATGAACGTTGCTATGCCGTCAGGATTTCCTGAGAGGTTTCCTTCAAGCCTCTGAAGGAAGTCGGGACCGCCGTCCCTGTAGTAGTAGAGCTCGCCTATCTCGTCTGCTATCGGCATAGACCATGCCGACTTGCTGTCCGCGTCTATGTATACCTTCTCGTATCCGCTCTCCTGAGTGAAGCCTGCTATGAGGCTCACCGCGCTGGAGTTCCCGGATATGTAGCAGTCAATCTGGGCGCTGAGGTTGTCGGTGTCTCCCAGGATTATTCCAAGATGCCTGCTGTACACCACGCCAGTTATGTTGTCGGCGACGAGTATCTTGGTGTCGTCGTCCTCGGACTTGTTGAAGGTCACGGGTCCCGTGCAGCTCCCGATGGCAAAGGTGGACACGCTCACGAGGTTGAAGTTCGCATGCGGCTGAGGCGGCCTCCTTATGGTCCTTCTCACGAAGCCGTATGTGTTGAGCGGGAATATCGGGTCCTCGAGGCCTATCAGGGATATGGTCACGTAGTTCCTGACGTTGGTCTTCTCTATCCTTGCCCTTTTGAGCTTGTCCGTTAGAGTCATGTTTATGTCCATCCCAATCCTTATCGAGAACCCATCGTTGTTCTCTATCGTGATGTTGCCGTACTCAAGGGTGACGTCGAAGTTGACGGGCTTTCCCGTTATCCTCGCGCTCCAGTTGGGCATGGTGTTGTTCTGCAGGAGGAAGCTCTCGCTTCCGTTGATGCTTCCCAGAGTCATCAACGTCGTAAGGTTCTCGACCGCGTCACTCAAAGGCTCCCCGGAGTTTATCACGAAATTGGTCGCCTCGAGAAGGGCCCTCCTCCCGGATACCTCCATGGCCTTCTTTGTGTCTATCTCTATCGAGTAGGCCAGCTGGCCGAGCTGGTCTGATATGACCCTGTCTGAGATGGCATTGTCCATGCTCTGCGAGTAATTCAGGTACTGTATGGTGAATATGAATATCGGTATTACTATGAGAATCGCTATCACGGAGTAGAACTGGCCATTCATAGTTATATTTTGCTCTCCGCCTTATTTATTAGAATAAAAGTAAAATGTTGCATTATGGTCAAACTAGAAGCGCGTGCGTTATTTCTCATTCTTTTTGCCGCCGCCACGCTCCCTTTTACTTCCGGATCATCCCATGCCATGAATCTGGGGCTTCCCATAATATACATGCACTGCACTGTCGATTATGGTTTCATACAGAATAACATTGATTCTTTTGAGCATACCGGAAGCGGGAAAAACGTTTCAATCTATTTCGAGAATTTCACACTGCAAGACGGCAACATAAAGTTTCTCTATGCGAAAGAGCCCTCAGGGCTTTCGCCGGATGAAATGGACCTTCTCAACACCCTATGCATTGAAGACACAACGCCCCTGATTGACGCTGAGTTTACCTCAAAGCCAAACTCTGTAAGACTATACTATATTTGGCCATATTCCGCTGAAAAGGAAGCTGAATTTGATGCAATCAATCGGGACCCCTTTTCGTGCTCTTCTTATAGTTACGAGAGAGTCGGAGGCTGGCTGGTATCATTGAGCGGGGGGAAAATGTGCCCTTACTTTGCTGTTCTGTATGTCCTGTCGCCGTTAATTTCTATTCCCCAATATTTGGCTGCTTTCATATACAATTCGTTTCTCTATTTCCTCCCAGCTACGGCGTCCTGCTTTTCTTTACTGCTGCTTGAGATGATTTTTTGTGCAGTGGAGTGTTACATTGTTGCATTCGTTCTGATGTCAATATGGGCAAAAATCAGACGAAAGGAAACTATGTCATCATTTCTTTTTTACAAGGACGGCAAAAGAGCAGTCTTGATGTTTTGTCTTCTCGCTATATGCTTCGCATATTTTGTATCTACAATCAATTTTGCCTCATGCTTCTAGCTTGCAGCCTTCTCATGGATATATCAGCTGTATGTAGTCCAGCAGGTCCCCATCGCAGTAACTCGCCGTGACCGCGTCTATAGGGAACTTGGAGAGCTCTATCTCGCACGTCATTGCCATTCCTATGATGCTCGGCGGTATCTCTGGCGGCAGGTTCACCGCGTTTATGAGCTCGTGATACATCTGGCATCTGGCCGGAAGCTTGCCGAGTTCCGTGTACTCCAGGGGAAGCTCCGTTATCTCGATGTAAATGGTCCAGTAAGAGACACCTCCCTGCGTGTGGTTTATCTCCATGTCCATCGTTATCTGGGACTCGTCGCAGTTCTTTATGTACTGCGCCGCCTCCTCCTTGCAGTTCTCAGCCTCCAGCGAGCAGTAGGCCTGGTAGACGTACTCGTCCTCCTCAGGCTCCCCGCCGACCTCCTCGTCACCGGATATGTACGCCATTATGGAGCCGTTGCATGCGTGCTGGCCGAACACCTCCAGCTTCTCCTCCTCGACTTCGCATGTCGTGTTGTATCCCGTTATGTCGAAAGGCGCTATGGCCGAGTTAGCGTCCTCTAGCACTATCTCCTCTGTGACGCACTTGCCGTCCTTCATGTAGGTCGTGGTCTGTATGGTAATGTTATTGGTCTCGTTCCCGATGGTCACGATGGACACAGACGGCGGCGTGCAGTTTCCGCGCACCGAGTTCACCTTCTGGAGACAGTCCTCGTCTCCAGGGCCGCAGTTGTACTTCTCTGCCACTATGAGCGTGAAGAGCCTGTCGAGAGGGAAGACGAAGAAGTGCACGGCTAGGAGTATGACCACCAGGACCGCAAGCGTAGCGTACTTCTTGCTCACCATCGCAACCACATTAATACTTCTATGTCCATACCCTTATCTCCATAACCGACGGTCCCCACAGCGACGGAAGCTCCGATACGTACTGATATGGCGTGACCACCTCGAGCATAGTTATGTTGAAGTCCGAAAGCTTGTCCTCAAGCCTCTCTATGGCCTCCTGAGTCGCGTTGTCGAGCGTCCCGTGGACGTCCCCGTAGCCTACTATGCCCTCTACTCCCATGTAGTACACTACCTTGTCGTATGGTGAGCCTCCCATGGGCGGGTACGACTCCTCGAGCCTCGTGTTGACCGTTACGGTGTTGTTATCGCCGACCGCTATCAGGTTGACAGGCAGGTTCACTGCGAATGGGTCTCCTATGTCCACGTAGTCGCTTCCGTAGCCGCTTATGTTGTATACTTCCGTCCAGCCTCCGGTGACGCTCGTATCAACTCCTACCGAGCTGGTCCAGTAGCCCGATGAGTAGGACATGACGCGCGCGTCTAGCAGCCTTCCTCCCGAAGGCACGTAGAAGTACCCGTATTTCGGACTTTCCACGGAGCCGCCGAACCTTTCTGACTCGAGGGCTATCGAGACCTCACCGTATTTCAGTATGCTCGTCGGTGTGTAGTTGTACCTTATGTAAGATTCCGGATAAAGTATGTTGTCGAGCGACACGTCACCCAGGACGCTTATCGTCTGGGCGTTGTACCTTGCCGCTCCCATGTTCTGTGCTATCTCCCGGTACATGTCCTGGAGCTCCTCTGCGTTGTTGCTCTGGTAGTACCTGCTGCAGTTATCCTCCTCTTCGCCCGGTATCCAGTCGTTCGTGCTGCAGTTCCAGCATGCTATCTGCTGCATCACGGTCGTGTCGGCACCTGTCCCGAAGGCGACAGAGTACACCTCTATTCCCATGTCCCTGGCGTAGCAGGATGCGTTTATCGCCCACTGCTCGTCTATCAGGTCAGACGTGCTGCTGCTTCCCGCCCCGACATAATCGTCGAAGCTGTCGCAGTATATGGTGGCCGCGCCGTCGCTCATGACGAGCATGGCCTTGTACCTGTCCATGGTGAAGTTTACCTCCATGTCGTCGAATGCGACGATAGTCCTTCCTCCTCCCGGAGTGACGTCGGCGCCGCACTTGAGCGTGTAGGTGAATTCCATGTCATCAATGTACTGGGTAATGTTCACCTCCTCGGTGACCGGTCCCACCGGGTTGTCGGCCGAGTCCCAGTCGTCTGACCACACGGTGCTCGTTGTCGTCAGGTAGACCGAACCGTTGTAATACCTGTGCGTGAGATTGCATGATACGTACGCGGTCCCGTCGAAGTATGAGTCGCTGGTTGAATGCGTGAGCTTAAGGTATGCGTTCTCAAGCTCCCCTGTAGGCACGGTGAAGTTCTGCGAGAGGGCGCCGTAAAGCCCGGTGTCGCTGTCCACGTACCAGTATTCGTGGAGGTCGAGGTCCTCGCTTGCCGCTCCTATGGTGCTTATGCGCCCGTCGCCGTCCGCGCCGTTCCTGTAAGCTATCGCGTAAGCCTCATCGGAGATGTTGATTATCGCAGGATCGGATACGTCCCCTGCCACGAACTCGAGACTCGTCATCGTCTTGTCGTTTATCTCTCCCTTGTCGTCTATCTGAAGTATCTTCAGCCAACCGTCGCTTCCGGCGCCCGAGTACGCTATCATGAAATAGTCCCCTATCATGTGCCTTATGTCGGGGTTGTTGCACGAGCTGTCATCGAATTCAAATATGTCTATGACATTCCCTATGTTTCCTGACGCGTCTATGTCCACCGTCTTGAGCCAGCCGTCGTCGTCCCCGTTCCTCCTGTAGGCTATCGCGAATATGCCGTCAGATACCCTGACCATGTCGTTTTCATATGACTCGTAGGTCGACCCTTCGGTCTCGTATACGAACGAGTCTATGACGCTTCCTATGTTTCCTGACGCGTCTATGTCTACGGTCTCGATTATCCCCTCATCCGTGCTGTCCCTTCTGAAAGCTATCGCGTAGGTGTTGCCCGTGACGTGCACTATGTCCGGGTCGAACGCCTCTGAGCTTCCGCTCTCGAACTGATAGGAGTCTGCCTGGCCGACTATCGTGCCGTCCGATGATATCTCTATCGTCCGCAGCCTTCCCTCGTCACTGTTGCCCCTGTAGGCGACTGCATATATGTCGGAAGCCACCCTTACAACCGAAGGCTCGTACAGCTGGCTGCTGTCGTATTCCATGTTGTCCAGCTCTCCCGCTATGGTTCCGTCTGCAGATATCTCGACCGTGCGGAGCCATCCGTCAGAACCGCCGCTCCTGTAGAAAATGGCATAGACGTCCCCGATGACGTGTATTATCTCAGGGTCCTCGCCCGTGCCGCTGTCGAACTCGAACGAGTCTATGACGCTTCCTATGTTTCCAGACTCGTCTATGTCCACAGTCTTTAGCCAGCCGTTGCTGTCAGAGCTGGTCTCATATGCTATGGCGTAGACATTCCCAGATACCCATGTGACAGAAGGGTCTGCTGCGTCGCTTGGTCCCTCGAACTCGTACGTCTCAGTTACGGATGTCGCATCCGAGACGGTCACGGTCCCGCTCTCATTCCATGAATCGAGCGATGAGTACAGGAAGTAGCTGTTGTTCAGCGCGTTTATCGAATCTCCCTCCATAAGCACCTTCCTCGCCCTGTTTATGCCGCAGCATATGCACGTCCCGCCGCAGTCGTCTGAGAAGGCGTCTATCCTCTGGTTGAGCATGGTCTGGTTGTATGTGACCATGTAGTCGCTGCACATCTCGGTGCCGTAGCATGCGAGGCCTGCCCTGCTTCCGTGGAAACCGAGCACGGTGTCCACGAAGTCCTTGTCGGCGTCTATCGCGACGTTTATCCTGTCCCTCTTCCCGTACGTGCCCCCGCACTGGTTGCAGTAGTTCTGGTTCTCGCAGCAGTAGTCCTCGGGAACTTCCCCGACGCAGATGAAGAATCCCGGAGTCACGGGGTCGTCCCATGTCCCGCCGCATATGTCCTCGCACACGGATTGGTCGGTGTCGCACGTGACGCTGCATCTGTCATCGCAGTTATATGGCTCGCAGTCATAGCTCACATTGCTCCAGACGTCGCATGTCCCCATGCTGCCCGACCTGTCCGTAATGAGCACGACGTCGCTTGAACCCGTCCCCGCCAGTATGTGGAACGTCTCCATTCCGAACCTTATCGGCACGGTGGCATTGCTTATCTGGCCGTAGTCGAGGAACGTTCTCATCTCGGAATCGTCAAGGCTTACTATTACGTCACCGCTCTGGTTGCTCCTGAATATCTCGCTGTCCCCTATTATCAGGAATACCGGTATCCCGGTGCCGTTGACGAGTATGCTGTTGTTGTAGTGGACGTAGAGCGTCATGTTGTTCAGCACACCCGGGACCCTGAATCCCGAGTATATGTTCATTATCCCGTTTATCCCAGGGAACCAGTAGTTATCGACATACGTCTTGTTGGAGGTGGCGAACACGCCGAGCGTGTCTGGCTTAGTCGTGTTGTACGTCACCTTCAGGAAGCCGCCTCCCACGTAGTTGCTGACGAGGAGGTCCGTGAAGTTTATGGTCATGGCGTTGCCGCCCTTGAGGAAGTAGGCATCGCATGAGGCGAAATCCGAACAGAGCGTCCAGTTGTCCGCGGTGAAGTTCTCCGGGCTGATGTAGAGAGGCCCTATGGCGTTGCCGTTGATGTACAGGGTGAAGTTGTTTCCCATGTTCGCCTCGAAGTACGCGTTTGTGACGTTTGCGTCATCCGGGAGCTTGAAAGTCTTGGTTATGTTCCCGTCGCCCTCGTAGCCGCCGAAGTAGACGTAGCTTGACGTGCTCCTTGCCATCCTCGCGATGTAAGCGCTCGCGAAGTATCCGGAGACGGGCTTTCCTAGCTCATAACCGGACACTATCGTGTGGAGCCTTGAAAGGTGGCTTTTGGGTTCTCCCTCCTTATAGATGCTGACCCCGTCTATCATGACCTCGTAGCCGAAGCTCTTTGGAAGCGTGAGGTTGAGGACGTCCCTTGTCAGGTTCTCGGCGCACTGGTTATATGAAGTGGAGTTCTGCGCCCACAGGTATCCTATGACGTCGAGTATGGACTTGTTCATGTCGGCCTCCGTTATGTTGCAGTCCTCCGTGAAGTTGACGGGCATCAGGTCGGCAACGGCGGAGAAATGCCCCCTCTCTATCACGTTCATCGCGTCCTTTCCGGTGTAGTAGAGCTTCTGGTAATCCAGCTCCGGTGAAGAGTAGCTGGTGGACATCACGGCCAGAAGGGACGCCATGATGAAAAGCAGGCCTACCGCGATTATGGCGTCCATCGAGAGAAGAAATGCCCGTTTCATTAATTAAATAATAGCGGTTACCCGTTATATTATTCTCCCGGAGTTGCCATATTATGCAGCTTTATGGCGCGTTGGCGGACTTGAAAAGATATAAATGATAAAGATACAAATCTTAAGTGATAGCATGGACATCAGGGGTTTCCTCAAGAAGAAGTTCGGGAAGAACGTGTTCAATCTCGGCCCGGAGGAGCTCATAAAGGAACGTGTGAAGAGCGAGAAGGAGATAGAGAGGCTCTCCGGCGACATCAGGGCCATAGAGGAGAAGATACAGAAGCTTATGGTCGAGGCCAAGGGCCAGACCAGGACGCTCAAGATGCTCAACGTCCAGAAGATAAAATCGCTCCGTATGGAGGCTGCAACGAAGCAGCAGCAGGCTAATCATTTCCTAAGAGAGCTGCAGGTCATACTTCTCATAGAGGCGATGCACGAGCAGGAGAAGCTGGAGGAAGAGTCGGACATAGTCGAGAAGATAATGAACACAGACGTAGACCAGCTCTCGGAGGCCATGGTCGACATAGACGTCAAGAAGGCCATCGAAGAGGGCAGGCTGGACCTCGTCAAGAACAAGCTCACGGGGATATTCGGCAAAGAGGAGCTTCCAGTGGACGAGGAGTCCCAGGACATAATGAGCGCCATAGACGACCTGGAGAAGGTCGACGAGGAGACGGCGATCCGGATGGCAGGCGAGAAGGCCAAGGTGCTCGCAGAGGACACCAGCAAGAAGAAGGCGACCGTCCGAGAGTGATCCATTCAGTTTTCTCTATTCCTGATCCGTGGCAAGGCCCGGAAGGAGCAGTTCCCCAAGCGTCATGTAAAGGAGCATCATGTCAAGAAGGAAGAGAGCGCCTGCTATAAGGACGCCCATTATGAAATTGCCCTCCCCGCCGTGCACGAGCGAGCATTCCGGTATGTAGCTTTCGGTCTCCTCGCAGTACATTACGGGCTCTATGACCGTGAAGACCACGATTATCATCAGAAACGTCACTATGAATATCGGCAGAAGCTTCTTGACGGGGATGTTCTCGATTACTCCCAAGTTATCACGACCAAATAATGCCCTCTAATTGATTATCCGCAGAAAGAGTATATATTTGACCACTGCCGATTTCAAAGCTTCACCGACAGCTTCTTGCCGTACTGCAGCCTCTTTATGCCGTGGGCCGAAACCAGGTCACCCTCGATGGGCCTGAGGCTCTCCGGGACGCATGCGCCTTTCACCCCGTCCCTCAGGGACAGCCCCGCGTCCTTCTTCTCCTTCCATATGAACGAGTTCACCTTCATCAAGTCCTCGGTCCTGAAGCCGGGCTTCTTCTTCAGGATGGACTCGTCGTGCTTCCTGAACTCCTCAGCGTGAATGTCCTTTCCCCTAACGTCCCTGTACACCGCGTAGGTAAGGAACGGCACTATGGGCGCGAGAGCTATCATCAGTGTGTCCAGGACCCTGTTGAGCGTGTACCTGGCGGAGTCCTGCTCGGCCTTGCTGAAGACCTTCTCCTGGTTGTATGCCCTCTGCTTGACGAGCTCGACGTAGTGCGAGGCGAACGCCTCCCATATGAAGTTCTTTATCCTGGCGGCAGGGTTGTGGAAGTCGTACTTATCATACCTGCTCCTCGTGTACTTGAGTATCTCCTCGCTCTCCTTGAGTATCCACTCGTCGAGGGCGCACAGCTTCCTGGGCTTTTTCTTCGGTTCCGGGAACATCGATATGAACCTCGAGACGTTCCAGAGCTTAGTCAGCGTCTTCCCGGCGCCCTCTATCCTTTCGAACGAGCACCTGAAGTCTGTCTGGTCGAGGTTGCCCTCTATCGCCGCCCACAGCCTGAAAGGCTCGGCACCCGTCCTTTCGAGTATGGAGTGGGGGTCTATGACGTTACCGAGCGACTTGCTCATCTTCTTGCCCTTCTCGTCGAGGATGTGGTAGTTTATCCACACGTCCCTGAATATGCACTTTCCGGTGAGGAGCCAGTCCTTCAGGACGGTGTAGTAGAGCCACGTCCTTATTATCTCCTTTCCCTGCGGCCTGAGCGAGCAGGGCTCGTTAGCCTCGAAGAATCCCTTTGGCTCCCTCGAGTACTTGAGTATGTACAGAGGGGATATGCTCGAGTCGAACCACGTGTCGAAGACCCTGTCCTCGCCGCGGAACTTCTCGCCGCCGCACTCCTTGCACTTCCCTTCCCTCAGCCCTTCGCTTCCCTTCGGGGGCTCCTCGGCCCACGGCCTGTAGTACTTCCCCTTCGGCGGGAGGATGTTCGCCCCGCACTTTGCGCAGTACCACATGGGGACCTCCGTAGCATAGAACCTCCTCCTCGATATGGGCCAGTCTATCGAGACTGAATCGTTCCAGTCCAGCATTATCTGCCTGGACTTCGGAGAGAAGAAGTTCATCTTCTTCGCAAGCTTCTTCATCTCTCCCTTGAACTCGACCTGCTTGACGTAGAACTCCGGCATCGCTATGAACTCTATGGCGTCCTTGCTCCTCTCGCATATGGGCGTCCTGTGCTCGCTCGTCGGTATCTTCTCCACCACGAGGTCGCTCTTCTGAAGCTCCTCGGCCATCCTTGCCCTCGCCTGCTTGACCGAGAGGCCTTCCAGGAATCCGGCCTCCCTGTTCATCCTGCCGTTCTTGTCTATAGCTATGACCGGCTCTATATTCTCCTCACGGAAGAACCTTATGTCGGCGAGGTCGCCGAACGAGCAGACCATCATTATCCCTGTCCCCTTGTCCATCTCCGCTGAGGGGTGCGTCCTTATGGGCACCTCCTTCTCGAATATGGGGGATATGGCGGTCTTGCCGCTCAGGTGCTTGTACCTCTTGTCCCTGGGATTGAATATCACCATGCCTATGGTGCAGACCAGCTCGGGCCTCGTGGTGGCGATTATTATGTCCTCCCCGGTCTCCTTGACCCTGAACTTGACGTTGTAGAAGAATCCTGCCCTGTTCTCGTAGCTGACCTCCGCGTCGGCGAGCGTGGTCTGGCATCCGGGGCAGAAGTTGTTCACCCTCTCGTCCTGGTATATCAGTCCCTTCTTGAACATGTCTATGAACGTCTCCTGGGTGAGCGCCCTGTACTCGGGGCTGTCTGTCTCGTAGAGGTCGCCAAGCTTTGGGCCCTTCTTCCAAGAGTTGAAGCTTATGCCGAGCTGCCAGAAAGAGTCCACGCTGGTGAGGCTGGATTCCTTCAATATGCTCTTGCAAAGCTCTATCGCCTCCTTCCTCGGGAGGTCTGTGAGCTTCTTGCCGAACTTCTTCTCCGCTGCCATCTCTATGGGAAGGCCGTTACGGTCAAGGCCGAGAGGGAACAGGACGTTGTGTCCGGTCATCCTCTTGAACCTGGCGAACATGTCCATGAGGACGTACGTCGTGGCCTGGCCTATGTGGACAGGCGTGTTCACGTAAGGCGGCGGCGTGTCTATGGAGTACACCGGCCTCTTGGAACTCTCGTCAAAGCCGTAGGGCCAGGACTTCTTCCAGACGTCCCTTATGCCGTCCTCGAGGCTCCTCTTCCATCTCTTCTCAGTTATCCTGGACTCCATCAAAACCAATCCTTTGCGCAATAATTTGGATAATTGTCGAACATGATATAAAAATCAATATCACCGGCCCATCAGGCGCCGTGCATTCCAACGCTTTTATTTATGCAAAACATAATAGCGTAATGAAGCATACGATGCAGGTCACAGCGCTGCTCATCGCAGTCTTCCTTTTCATACAGGTGTTCGGGCTCTACGCGATAAGCCAGACCATGAACGTCGTGGTCGCAGGCGACGGGTCCGTGGACGTGAGCTATTCGGACACAGCCGTCGGCGAGAGGCCCGACATAGAGGGCATAGCGTCCTTGATCTACATACTGGTCGGCATACTGGTCGGGACAGGCCTGATAATGCTATTCGTGAGGCTCGGCCAGGTCAAGCTTTGGAAGGTCATGTACTTCTTTGCCGTGTGGCTCGCATCGGCCATAACGCTCGGGGTGTTCGCGTCGCCATGGATAGCCATAGCAGCCGCCCTCATACTGTCACTCCTCGAGGTCTTCAGGACCAACATATTCATACACAACCTCACGGAGATGTTCATATACCCCGGGATAGCGATACTCTTCGCCCCCCTCTTCAACATATACTGGGCGGCCGCCCTGCTCGTAGCGATTTCGATATATGACGTCTACGCCGTCATGAAATCCGGACACATGGTCAAGCTCGCCAAGTTCCAGACCGGGAGCAAGGCCTTCGCCGGATTCGTCATACCCTACGGCGGCAGGAAGTCCGGAGGGATAAAGGCCAAGATACCAAAGGGCGTCAAGGGCGAATCGGGCCTTCGCACAGCGATACTCGGCGGAGGGGACATAGCCTTCCCGCGGGTGTTCGCAGGCGTCGTCATGGACTGGCTCGTAAGGGCGGCTTCGGTCTCAAAGGAGATGGCGCTCATGGAGGCGGCAATCGTGTCGGTGTTCGCTGCGGTCTCGCTCCTGATACTATTCATGAAGGCAGAGAAGGACAAGTTCTATCCTGCTATGCCTTTCGTCACGGCCGGATGTTTCGCCGGGTTCGCTGTCGTATGGCTCATCAACATAATAGCCTGAGCGCTCTCACTTTCCCTCGTTCTCCTTCTTATAGAGCGCCTTCTCGTATTCCAGCATGTTCTTCTCGTGGCTCTTTATCAGGGCCTCGTAGCTTGACATCATCCTCTTGTCGGTATCCTCGAGCTTCTCAGACGAGCCGAGCTTCGTCATCTTGGCCTCCAGCTCAAGTATGTCAATCTCGCTTATCTTCATCTCCAGGCGCTTGACGATAGCGGTGAAGTCCTCCCCCTTCTCGGACTTCCTCTTGACGTCCATGAAGAGCTGGTCTATCTCGGGGTTCGTGCCCCACTTGTAGCTTCTGAGTGTCTTGTCGTCCACGAGCTTTACCCCCATCTTCTCCCTGCACTTCATCACCATTGACATGCCTATCTCGAGCTTTCCCTTCTCCTGCCAGTCGAAGAACTTCTGCGATATCCTCAGGGCCCCGAGTATGTACCACATGAACCCAAGGAAGACCACGAAGAAGTTTATCATTATGAACGAGGTCACGATCGATTCGAACTCAAGCTGGAAGTATGCGTACATGAAGACTGCGCTCCCGCCTGAGAATACGGTCAGGAGCACGTGAGTGGCCGCATATGTACCGGTCCTTATCACAAAGACCGCCTTCATCCTCGTGTGCATGAACCAGCTCATGTACCACGATATCGCGGAGTTTATGATGTAGAACGTCATGAATATGTAGGTGTAGGCGTTGTAGCTCGTGAACAGGAATGACGTGGTGAGGCTGAATATGCCAAGAGAGAAGAAGTAATAGTGAATTGTCTCGAAGTAGTCAGGTTTTATGTAAAAGCCCATTATTAATGTTTTGCGTCGTCCTGTTAAAAATATTAACACAGCTACCAAAGATAGAGTATGAACCAGCAGGAGAGGGCAATCCTCGTATGGTCGGTGTTCTTCCTCGTCTCAGGTGTAGTCTTTGTGATGGCCTTCATGTTCTCTCCCGTCGTCGGAACGCTCGTCACCACGGCGTACATATTCCTTTATCTTGGGCTGAGCGCGGTGTTCATAATGGTCTTCCGCGAGATATCGGAAATCAAGAAGGAGACCGTCGACAGCCTCGCAGAGAGGAAGGAGGAGCTTGAGGAGGTCGAGAAGGCGCTCAAGGGCAAGTACTTCAGGAAGAAGATAGACGACGTCTCGTACAGGAAGATGACGCAGGACTACGAGAAGCTCATCACTGAGCTCGAGGTGAAGATCGAGAGGCTCAAGAGGTCCGCATGACCTACAGCTTATTGACGAGAACCATTATCTGGTCGTAGTGCTTCTTTATTATCTCCGGGCTCCTGAACTTCGAAGAGAACTTCGCCAGGTAGTCCATTACCCTTATTATGCCTTCCTTCGTGGGCATGTCGAAGTCGACCGACTCATTGCTGAACGCGTTCCTGACTATCATGTCTATCTGCATGTCCTCGAAGCTCTTTCTTGCCTCTTCGCTTGGGAAGCTGCTGTTCCTGCTCATCTGCTCGATGGCTTCACGGTGCGCTTCCCTGAAGCAGCGTATTATCGCGTCCCTTACCATTATGGGCGTGACCGTGCCTTCGCTGTCGACTCCGTATATGACTGTCATATTGTATATGGGCACTTCCCTATAAAATAATTATATTACCCGGAAACTATATCTTACCTATGAAAGTGTTATCAGAGCTCGTCATGGAGTATGTCCTTCAGAATGCGGTCTTCTACGGCGGCAAGGCAAATGCGGGCGCAGTGCTGGGAAAGATACTCGGCGCGAGCCCTGAGATGAGGAATAACGTTGCCGAGGTCAGGAAGGAGATAGAGACGGCCATATCGATGGTCAATTCCATGACGCCTGAACAGCAGAAGGAGATGCTCAAGAAGAAGAAGCCCGGCATGCTCAAGAAGGCCGCCAGGAAGCGCGAGGGGCTCCCGGAGATATCAGGCGCGGTGAAGGGGAAGTTCGTCACGAGATTCGCGCCTTCGCCTACAGGCCCGCTCAACCTGGGCCAGCTCCTGCGCGCCGCCATGCTTCCGTATATCTATTCCCGCAGGTACAACGGGAAGTTCGTCCTGCGGATAGAGGACACTGACGCAAAGAAGGTCGAGAAGAAGTTCTACGACATGATAAAGGAGGACCTCAGGAACACCGGGATAGAGTGGGACGAGCTGGTCCTGGAGTCCGGGCACATGGACCTCTACTACGAGCATGCAGAGAAGCTGATAAAGGACGGGAAGGCGTACGTATGCAGCTGCCCCGCGGATGATTTCAAGAATCTCAAGATAAAGAAGAAGGACTGCCCATGCAGGGGCTCCAGGGAGAACCTGTCCAGGTGGAAGAAGATGAAGGAAGGCGGCTACTCGGAGGGTGACGTGATAGTACGAATGAAGACTTCCATGTCGGACAAGAATCCCGCCATGAGGGACCCTCCCGTAATGAGGGTGACTGACGCTAAGCATCCGCTGATTGGGGCAAAATACAAGGTGTGGCCGCTCTACAACTTCGCGTGCGCGATAGAGGACCACGGGCAGGGCATAACCCACGTATTCAGGGGAAAGGAGCATGAACACAACACTGCCGTCCAGAAGCTTTTCTACGAGGCATTCGGCTGGAAGGAGCCCATGTTCGTGAACTTCGGCATGGTATACCTTCCCGGGACGAAAATCCATACGAGGGACATGAAGGAGTGGATAGCGGAAGGCAAGGCCTCTGGCTGGGACGACCCGAAGCTTCCTACCGTACGGGCGCTTCTTCGGCGCGGCTTCCAGGCGGAGGCGTTCAGGAAGTTCGCAGAGGACGTGGGCCTGACCAAGAACGACATACGCGTCGGCTGGGAGAACATAGAGGGCATAAACAGGAAGATAATAGACCCTCTATCTAACAGGTACATGGCGGTCATAGACCCGGTAGAGATAATGATAGAAGGGGCGCCGGCCGATACCAGGGTCGTTTCAGAGCATCTGCATCCGGATTTCCCGGAGAGGGGCAGCAAGGAAATCCCAGTCGACCTCCACAGGATATACTTATCCGCCGAGGATTTCAGGCACCACAAGGGAAAGAGCGTACGCCTGAAGGGGCTCGGCAACATCAGTCTCGGCAAGAAGAGCGCATACGAGGGAAACGAGCTCGTGCAGAGCATGCCCAAGATACAGTGGGTGTCAGCGCCGCATGTCGAGGTCGAGCTGGCCACGCCTGAAGGGACAAGGAAGGGCATTGCCGAGCCGGCGCTCGGGAAGCTGAAGCCCGGGGCACTCGTGCAGATGGAGAGGATAGGTTTTGGAAGGATAGACTCCGTGAAAGGAAGCAAGGTGACGGTCTGCTTCTGCCACAGGTAGTCAGAGTCCTTCGGTCTTCTCATCGAACTGGTACTTTCCCTTCTTCATATATGCGGTTCCCATCTGGTACGTAATCTCGGACTTGTACGAGCTCGTGTTCAGTTCGTCCTCACGCTCGAAACTGATGTCATAGGTCTTCTTACTTTCCTCTACGAAATCCTCTTCAGGTATCTTGTAGCTCGCCTCGAATATCTCATGCGGAGGTGCGAGCCTTGAAGGTGAGCCAGCTGACCTGAATTTAAATAACAGGTCTCCCGTGTCTGCGTCCACGCAGTAAAGGTAACAGTCCCATGAAGGGAAGTAGATTCGGTTTTTGTATACCGCAGGCAGGAACCAGACCGCTCCCCGTGTGCGGTACTTCCATAGCATCTTACCTTCAGGGCTGATGCAGTACATGTTGAAGTCACCTGAGCCCGCATAGAGCCTGTCCTTGTATATGGTCGCGCACGTGATGTCTGACTCTGCGCTTACCCTGAACTTCCAGATAAGCTTTCCTTGCATAGTGAGGCATGCCATGTACCCGTCCCTCGTTCCTATGTATATCCTGTCATCATGCAGAACAGGGCACTCGTCAAGCCCGTACTGACCGAACTTTCGTTTCCAGACGAGCCTTCCCGTCTTTGTATCGACTGCTCTCAGCATGCTGTCGAAAGAACCGAAGTATACAATTCCGTCCTTGACCGCAGGTCCATTGGCGTTGAATATCTCTCCCTGCGTCTCGTGCTTCCAGACGAGCCTTCCGCTCTCCTCGTCGATACAGTACATGTTCCTGTCGAATGAGCCAACGAATACCTTACCGTCATGCACGGATGCCGCCGCTACTATCTGGTCCATGGTCCTGAACTTCCACTTGAGCGACCCGTCCTCTGTGTTCAATGCGTAGAGGTTTTGGTCCCTGGAGCCGAAGAATACGACACCGTTAGATATGACAGGGAGGCATGCCAGCTCTCCCTGGGTCTGGAACTTCCACACGAGCTTCCCTGTCTCTGCCTCAAGGCAGTAGAAGTGCCTGTCATAGCTTCCGACGTATATTCTTCCCTTCCATTCGACAGGAGATGACAGAATTACGAATCCGTCGGTCCTGTATCTCCATATCTCCTCGCCTGTCATGGCGTCGATTGCGTATATGTTCCTGTTGGAAGACCCAAAGTATATCTTCCCGTCGTGCACCAGGAGCTTCTGGCCGAGGCTTCCGCCGGGGCCTGTCGTCCACATCCTGTCGAACTGGCGCACCTTCTTTATCTCTATCTCGCCGATTTCTGTCGTGAAGTCCTCGAAGGCGAATCCCGTCTCTTCCATGAAGCAGTAAAGCCGCCGGAGATTTAAAATCCTTCCTCGTCCGAGTCCACCTGGTACTTGCCCTTCTCGCTGTACTGGGTCGAGACCTGGTATGTGACCTTCGACTTGTAGAACGTTCCCGTTCCTTCGTTGCTGTCTTCAAGGCTGATCTGGTAGCGCCTCTTTTCGGACTCCATGACCTCGGATTCCGGTATGCTGACCCGGACCTCGAACATCTCGTACGGCGGGGGGACGTAGCAGGGAGAGCCGCCTGTCGAGAACTTCCACCTGAGCTTCTTCTCTTTGATGTCCAGCGAATAGAGATTGCAGTCCCATGAGCCGAATATGATGCTGTTCTTATAGAGCACAGGCTCCCACCATACATGGCCCCTGGTCGGGAACTTCCAGAGGAGTCTGCCGTCCTTTCCTATGGCGTACATGTTGTAGTCGCCCGAGCCTATGAATATGGCTTCATCAGTGACGAGCGGAGACACAAGGGCTTCCATGGTGGTAGTCCTGAATGTCCAGATGACATTCCCGTTTGGCTTGAGTGCGCGGAAGGAGCCGTCCCTTGCCCCGTGATAGATTATCCCTTCTCTTTCTACCGGAGAGGCAGTGTTTCCGTAGTCGCACGTCCTTAGCTTCCACAGGACATTTCCTGTGAACAGGTCAACTGCATAGAGATTGTTATCAAAGGAGCCGAAGTAGACCTTCTCTTCGTGGACGAGCGCCGGATTGACGCTGTTGAGCTCTCCCTGGGTGCATACCTTCCAGACGAGCTTTCCCGTAGCTGCATCTACGCAGTAGAAGTTGCGGTCATATGAGCCGAAGAGCACCCTGCCTTCGTGGACCCTCACCGAATAGCCCACATGCCCGTAAGTTCTGAACTTCCATCTGAGGGTCCCTCTGGACTTGTCTATGCAGTGCAGGAAGCCATCCTTTGAGCCTGCGTAGACGCTGTCGGAGTCC
>CAZGWZ010000003.1:0-20885 GCA_964529545.1 uncultured archaeon | reverse complement strand
TCACGTTCGTCGCCGTAATCTCCGATGACCACGGATTGGAAAGCGTCATGTTGTAGACTGCTGAGCTGTTCTGAAGCATCTTGGAAGGAGTGAGCACGGAAGACATGTTGTTGGTCAGGTCGTGGACGTAGAAGCTTTCCGTGGCGTTGTACACCGGCGGGCTTCCGCCTCCTGACCAGTTAATGGTCACGTTCCATGAGTAGAGGCCTTCCTCTGCCGATTCCGGTATTGCGTCAGGGGAGTATTCCGCTTCGCATGTGTCCCATACGCCAAGCGTTCCGCACAGGACTGACTGCTCATCGTACCATGACGCTACCCCCGACGGTCCGATTAGCCTCAGGGTAACGTTCAGGTCAAGCGCTGCCGACCCGCCCGTGTTGTTCACCGTCACGTTCACCCAGCCTATCGTATCCCCGGCCTCGTACTCGTTCACCGAGTAATCGAAGTCGTTCTCGTGAATGAGTTCAGCCTGTTCTACGCTTGGCGCGAGGAGGGTTATCGTTATGTAGTCATTTCCCTTTGAAGCATTGTAATAGAGGCTGACGTTATCCTCTATGGTGCAGTTCAGCGAATAATCCCCCTCTTCGACATCGTCTGTCACCCACTCATAAGTAGCTTCTCCAGACGAATCGGTATGGTTTGTCCCTATGAGGTTTTGGTCATACCAGAAGCTGACATAATAGCCTTCTATATCACCGGAGTAGTTGGCGTCCGCCACAGAGCAGGTGATGTTTACCGAGCCCTTCCTTGGATAGCTCCCGCTTCCCGGACTTTCGAGACTGACGTCTGTCCAGCCATACGCATCGAAATACACCACGCTCCCATTGCCTGCATTTCCTGAGGAGTCATTCGCATACACTGTGACGTTATATGTTCCCCTCTGTACCGGAGAGTATGAAACGTTGTATGTTGCACCTGCCAGGAAGGTCATGCTCTCGTTGACAAACCCGTTTCCGGGAATCCCGATGAGAGCCCATGCGTGGTTTATACTTCCGCTGTTGTCTGTGACCGCTGATGTTATGTCGGCATACTCTTCTACGTTAACGATAGCGCTTCCCGGGTCTGTGGAATCTACCAGCGGGGGCGTTATGTCCTTCACGTCCACGTACTGCACGCCGGTCGCGTTATCGTTTCCTTCGGTGTCGTTTGCCACGAGCCTCCATGCTATCGTCATTAATTCCATCGAAGGCGGAACGACCCTTGTTATGTTGGACCAGCCGGGAGTGGATGTAAACTCGCCCGTTCCGTTGTTTTCAAGATATCCGCTGACGTTCCATTCCAGATTCCATCCACCAAGGCTCCCGTCATCCGTCCACTGGGAATAGAAAGCGACCGCATCCGAAGGTTCCGGAGTGGTATCATTTACTCCCGCGTTGAACCAGTCAGGACCGTCCCTGTCGAGGTAGAACGTGCTGTGGCCCGTCATGTTATCACCCGTGTCATTCACGAGCACGTTCCCGTGGGGATCCCTCAGGTTCACAAGCGCGTTGTAGTATCCTGTCTGCTCGCTGTCCGTGTTCCATGGATTCCCCGCCCATATGGCGGGGAGCGCAAGGGCTTCCCACGAACCCAGCGTCCTGTTCGATGCCTCGTCTGCTACAGTGTACATGAGTTCTCCGGTGCCGTTCCTCCTCACCTCCATGAGTATGTAGAAAGAGCTCTCCGTCGATCCTGTGTTATTTACAAAGGAGTAGTTGGCGCCTTCCTGCCCGGGATATTCGCATATTACCTTGAACTCGTCGAAGTAGAACACTTCACCGGGTCCGTTCATACTGAACCCCCAGGTGAAGTTCACGGGAGAAGAGAAGTCAGCGACGCTCGTCACATCCTGAACATGCCTCGTGTAATTGTCAGGCTCCGGGGTGTTGAACGTAACGTCGCTCTGGTTTGCCGTCACTATTTCGAAGAACAGGTGGGTGTTCCCGTCCTGTATGGAGAGCCTTCCGAACTCTCCGGCGTCAAGCCTCGCGGCAAACCAGTAGAAATCCACGTATACCTTGCTGCAGTTGGCCAGGTCAAGCTCCTTAGACAGTGCCGGGTCCGCGGGATTGTCGAAGTCGTCGGCCCTGACTGCGTAGGTGCCGCTGTACTCGTATGCGTCCCTTCCGAGGTCTCCGGTGTCCAGGCCGTCATCGGTGTTGCAAATGTCCCACGGGTTCCCCGTGATGCCGCCGCAGTCACCGGAATTCTCCCATTCCCCATCCTCATGGAATGCCGTCTGGTTGTATGGTTGTATCTCAGGCATGGATTCCTTGAGATACACGTCATCGTTTCCGCTGTAGCTGTCCAGTCCGGTGTCTATGTCAACTGTGATGTTGGACCTTACGAAGAAGTCCACGGGACTGCCGTAAGTCGAGTTGGGGTTCGCCGAGGTGTCCTCCGCGTAAATCCAGAAGGAGTAGTTGCCCCATTGCCACGAATCCGTGAAGTTCTTCGACCACGTGTCTCCGGACGCGTAGTCCATGCTTACCCACGTCCACGACCCGTTCGGGTACGTGACGTTGGCCTTCACCGAGGGCGATGACACCGCGATATTATCAGCTATGTCCGCAGAGATCGTTATGTACTGACCGTAACCGCCTGTCTGAGGACTTGCGGAAACCGAGTATATGTCGGGAGGCTCGAGGTCGAGCGCGGACTTGACCTGGAGCATGCCGGTAGAAGTCGTACCGACATTTCCCCACGTGTCGTTTGCGCAGAACATGTATCCTATCTTCTTTCCCGCCGAATAGGACGGCACCGTCCTGCTTATGTTGGACCATGCAGACGTCCCGGACACGCTTGTGGTGTAGTTCTCCCAGCTGTTGTCGATGGTCGCGTTCCATGAAAAGGTCCATGAAGACATGTTATAGTCCTCTGTCCAGTATGCCGAGAAGAACACACTCTCGTCGGTGTCGGGATTGCTGTTGTTTGCGCTGAGATCCGAGTACTGCGGCGCCTGCGGGTCATAGACCGTCAATCCGAGCTCGGAAGCATTAGCGGTTCCGACCTCGGTCGAGTTGCACTGCGCCATCAGGTAGTAGTTTCCTATCTTCCTTGCGGTCACGTTGAAATGATAGTTTGCCGAGGTGGTGCCCTGCGAAAGCTCTCCGATGTAGTATACGGACTCATTGGAGAAGATATCTGAATCGGACGTCGATATCTCCGTCCATGTCCCTGTGCTGTTCTCCCTGAGCATCACATACACGCCGGTCGCGTTTGCGAGTCCATCCGTCTCCGAGCAGTTGGCCTCAATCGTCACGCTCTCGTTGTACGCTATCTGACCCGTCCCGATGAACCACGCGTCCGCGGTGACGTTCGGCGGGAGCTTGTACTGCGGAAGCTCGAGGACCTGCCATTCGTTCCAGTTTGGCTGTCCTGTCCTCGAACGCACGTGCCTTAAGTTCGATTCGCTCGTAAGCCGTGCAGACCAGAAGGGCCTCGGGAAGGCAGTACCGGTGCCGTCGCATGTAGCCGATGTCCATATTATCGTCCTGTTGAGCTGTACTGAGGGTGCAAGTGTCCTGTCGAACTGGTAGACGCTGCTGTCGCTTGAGTAATCCTCTGTGCCGTTGTACCTATCGCCCGCCCAATCGCCGAAGTCTATGACGTACCATCTCACGTTCCTCAGGGCGGTGGTCGAATGAGGGTAGAACTCCAGCGTGTCCGAGTCCACGAGCCTTCCTGCTATACCTACCTGGTCCAGGCCGCTGTCTGCCACACCAATCTGGAATAACATGATGCTCTGCCCCAGAGTCACGGGAGTTCCCAGAGTCACCTGGCTTGGAGATGATTCGGAGTGAGTAGATACTGTGGTCGTTCCGGTCTGGAAGCTTGAAAGCTTGCTCTCATCGAAGTCCACGACCATCCATCTAAGCTCTCCTGTTATGCCGGCATCCGCCACGTCCCTTTCCACCATTATGTACGTAGAGTTCACCGCATATCCCCTGAAGAGGGTCGTGTCGAAGGTCTCAAGGTCGCTCGAATCGTCCGTCGACCAGACGAGGACCATGGAACTGGAGCTATCCATCGTGGAGCCTATGTCTATCGGTATGCTGGTACCGCTGGCCGCGCTCCAGCTGTAGTTTCCTATGTAGGCAGTGAACTCGTCGTCAAGGGCCTCGACGAGTATCCAGTCCACGTCCATGCTCTCGGTGGTCCCGGACTTCTGCATCCTAAGGTGCGTCGTGTTATAAAGGTAGACAGTGACGAGGCAGTTGTCGGGAGTCGACGCTTGGTTCGTCTGGCCGGTCTCTGGAGAGCAGCTGTAGTAATGCGGCCTCATCACGAACGCCTTGCTCGTGTCCGCCACAGCATCGTCGAGTGGAACGTACATGTCCGTCACCGAGCTTGAGATAGTGGTATATCCCTGCTGGACTTTGTAGCCGGCGTATCCTGCGAGGTTCCTCGCGTAGGCCACCGCATCCCCGAATTCGAACTTCAGCTTATGCTTGCCTTCGGTGAGCACGAGACTGGTCTCGGAAGCCGTATAGTCGCAGCTGTAGTCCTCTATGAATACGCTTCCGTTTATCCATGAGTAAGGAACGATTTCGTTTCCGCACTTCAGCCCAAGGAGCCTGAGGTCCTCCGTGTTGTCGCTGTCGCTCCAGGACGTTCCCTCGACCGCGCTTATCGAGAGGTTCGCGGTGCCAGTGGTCTCAAAGCTTACGGTCCAGTTGCCTCCCACGGTAGGATATGACTGCAGGTTTATGACCGTTATCTGGGCTCCTGCATATCCACTGAAGCTTTCAACGGTGAACAGTACATGGGTGCCATTGTCCGTGAACTCTATATCTGTCTCGGTCCACCCGCCGCCGCATTCGAAATTTTCAAAGTCCCATGATTCGCATTCCATTATGAAGTCTACGGGACCTTCCTTTGGCAGTGCAATCTCTGCGTCTTCGAATCCCTCTGCGTCGACTGCTATCACTTCGGTTGTCAGCATCCTGTCTTTTATGTGCCCGGCATACATTCCTGACTGGACGCTTCTTATACTCGAAGCGTTTGCAAGTCCCCTCATCATCATTATGCCTCTGGGCCTCTGAATCTCACCGAATTCTATTTCCACGTCGAATGTACTACCAGAGCTTCTCAGAGATCTGAAATCAACGTTCCTTGAGAACCTGTCCCTCCTTGACATCTCTCTCAGTTTCCCTAGTTCAAGGCTGAAATCGTACTGCGCCTCCTGCGTCAAGTTGATCCCAGTCTCATTCGTCTCCGCATTTCCGGATTCCTCTATAACAGTGTATGATATGCTGTCTATCTCTATCCGGGCGTCCCCGTCTATCTCAACCAGGATATCATAATCATCGCTTGACAGCGGCGGCATGGAACAGGTCTCGATGCACGCACCTGCGAACTCAGAGATAATAGAAGCTTCTGGTGCATTCTGAACCGTTTCATTTACAAACTCGGGCATGTCTTCGGGCTCTCCGATGTTTGAGAGATTCTGCCCGACCTCTCCCGGGATTTCATCCGCTGTGAGATTCTCAGTCGCATTTTCATCTATATCGTCAGTCATGTTAGCAGGAATCAACCCCTCCGTTTCATTGAGGACTGTCAGGTTAAGGTATCCGCCGGTCGCGTTACCTTCAACCGTTGCTGCTGCCTCCGTGGTGTTTTCACTTCCGACTCCGGTTTCGTTCTGCTGTTCCTGGCTGACATTTATCACTTCTTCGGTTGTAAGGTTAAGGTTTCCTTCGTTTTCGGGCTCGACATTTTCCGGCTCTGAGCTTTCGTTCAAATCCTCATCGAGGGATTCTCCGAGACTACTGTTGTCGGCCTCTAGGACGAGCCCGCTAAAACTTAAAGATTGGTCTTCTCCTCTTAGGCTTCCGGTATCAAGAATAAGCAGCTTCTTCTCATCTGTCTGAATATAAATCTTTGCAGAACCATCTCCAATTACCCTCCCTGTGAGTGAAATGGACGTCACCTCGCCCTCGTTTTCGAACTCCCATCCATGGAGAGCGGTTTCTGTGAATGTTATGCCGATGTTTTCGGTGTACGTTCTCTCTGTCCCTGTGTCCAGCACCCCTGTGAAGAATCCGGTGAAGTTCAGCCCTGCAAGCAGAACTGCTATTATTATTACCGCGGCTACTGAAGGGATTTTCATGTTAGCCGGCATGCTTAACATCCGGTGTTTGCTTTCCGGCGGTTTTGTCCCGAGATAGCGTGTCTTTACCTTGTCGCCGACCCTATAATTCTCATAGTAATAAGGACCGAAAAGTTTCCCGTTTCTCTTGATGTACTTCTTGTGAACCAAACAATCACATTTGTTAACCTACAGGCTCCTAGATGTCGATTTTAATTTGATTTAACCAGTTAACCTACAATATATTATTGTTAAAATTGCTTATTAGCTTATTGTGTTAACCCACAGAAAAAGCAAGCCCCGGAAAGTAGCTGGGAAGGACAGCCATGCTATTCTACGCTGAATACTTCCTGCTCAGGGTATATCTCGATACCGGTGTTCTCTAGTATCTGCATCGCGACGACCTTCTTCTCGTGCATTGTGCCTCTCATCTTAAGAACCTCAAGTCCGTTCTCCCTGACGTTTCCCCTCTTTATGTTGTAGAGGACTATCACGCCGTCTGCAAGGAACTCCTCTACGCCTGTCGGGCTGTAGATCTTCGGGTCCTGGTTTGTCTCGGAAATGAGGAACGTGCTTACCTTCTGGTCCTCGAAGAATCTGAAAAGCTGCTCTATGTAGAGTCTGTACGTCTCGCCCTTCCCGTAGAAAGCCGACGAAATTGCTGTTAGGGAGTCTACAACTATTATCTCCGGTTTGAATTCCTTCGGTATCAAAACAGGCTTTACGTCTATCAGAAGGTCACCGGACTGCTTTGCAAGTAGCGCATCTATAGACCTTGTTATGTCAAACAGATTGAATCTTTTTATCAGAAGGTTCTTTTCCTTATCGCCAAGATTCCACCCGAACTTACTCATGTGGTTTTTCAATCGTTCCTCCGACTCCTCAAAAGACATGTAGAAGCACTTCTTCCCTTCCCTTGCAGCGTTGTAAAGTATCTGAAGGGACATTAGGGTCTTTCCGGATCCGGCACCTCCTGCTATGAGCACCGTACTGTTTGCGGGTATCCCGTCCCTGAACATGCCATCGAGACCGGCAATTCCGGTTTTTATGAACTCCCCCCCGTATTCTACAGACGTCTCTTTCTTAGGAATCTTTTTCACAGTTGATTGTATAGGCTTTTCCTTTGGCTTCTCGGCATTTTTCGTCGGAACTTCGGACAGTTTCTTATTACCGATTTTCATTCCAATACCCTTGCCGGACTTCGTCTTTTCATCTTTCTTGGAGGCGTTCTTTTTATCATCAGACTTAGCTTTCTTTTTCTTGCCTTTCCCATTTTCCGTGTCCACAACGTCGTCTATTATTACGTCCTCTTTGTCAGGCATGATTAGTAATTGTGTTAATTAGCTTAAAAATGTGCAAAAGTGAGACAAAATATGGAAAAGTTTAAATATTTCGTCATAGGAATTAAACTATGGCAGAGATAAAGACAATAGACATGAACGACAACAAAATAGAACTCAAGCTCATAATAACAGAAGAGGAGTACAAAATACTGAAGCATCACATGACAGACCTCATAATATTTCCTTCAGGCAGCGATACCCTCAAGTACATGCTGACGACAGGTAAGCTCGGGAACAGCAACCGGGTGATGCTTCCAAAGAAGGTGCTTGAGAGCTTTGGCATAAGGACTCTTGAAAAGAAGGTTCCGACCAATATTTTCCTAGTGAACGATAACGCTTATCTTCTTATAAAGATAAAGAAATCTGAGTTTGGGATACCAAAATTCGAGGAGGATTGATTGACATGAAAGTCACGACAGGGCTAAAGAAGTTCGACAAGGTTATTTCGGGAGGATTCCCTGAGAATTCGGTGGTCCTTCTATCGGGAGGGCCGGGTACGGGCAAGACGCTTTTCTCTCTTAAGTTCCTTCTGGAAGGTGCTATAAAGGGGGAAAGGTGCTGTTACATAACACTTAGCGAAGACCGTAAAGAGCTCCTTAAGGCATGCGATTCGGTGAGGTCACTGGGCGCTGTCAGGAAGTACATAGACAAGAACCTGGCAATAGAGTACATTCCGATGGGAAGGAACAACATAAACATCAAGAGATTCATGGACATAATATCAAACTATCCCCACGTCGACAGGATAGTGGTCGATAATGTCAACAAGCTTCTTATGTTCTCAGAAGGACCGACGGAATACCGTTCATATCTAATAGACTTGGTGAGGAAGCTCAAGAACACGAGATGTTCGCTTCTGGTATGCGAGACCCCTGACGACGATCTCCTTGACTCCGGAAGCAACGAGTCATTCGAGTGTGACGGTGTGGTCCAGATAGTCTTCCTTGACCTCGAGGAGAAGCCCATGAGAGCGCTGATAGTGCACAAGATGAGATATACCAACTTCGAACCCAAGCTTCCGCATGAGATGAGGATAGACGATAAAGACATGGAGCTTACCGAGACCAAGGTCATCTAGAAGAAAGCGACTTCTCGAGGGCTTCTATCCTAACACTGAGAGTCGTTATTTCCCTTTCCAGGTCGTCAAGACTCCTTATCAACCTCTTGATGAGTATGTTATTTGATTTCATTGGAAACAATTAAAATAAAACGGGAAATTTTTTAAGTCTTGCTATGGTCGTCTATGATATAACGCCCTCCAGACGCTCAATGCCCTCCGATATGTCAGCGCAGTTTGCCGCAAAACTCAATCTCAGATGCTCACTGCAGCTCTCGTGAAAGACAGTACCCGGCATCGTAAGGACGCCTGCCTTGAGGAAGAGCCTGAAGGCTTCCTCGTCACTTCCGAATTCTGTTATATCAGGAAAAGCGTAGAATGCTCCTTTCGGTTCAACCACGGGTATACCGAGCTTGGATAGACCCCCCAGCAACAGTTCCCTTCTCTTGTCGAAACGTTTTCTTATCTCTCCGGGGAACCTGACGTCTCTCAGCGCCTCGAGCGCTGCCATCTGCGCGGGCCTGTTAGTACACGTCGCTATACAGAGCTTGAGCTTCGTCATCTGCCTGATAAGCTCCTTTTCTGCGTGCAGATATCCTACCCTGTAACCGCACATGCAATAAGTCTTTGAGAAAGAGTTAACGGTTATTATCCTTTCTCTGTCCTTTGCAAATGATGCAAGGGAATGGTGAGTGCTGTCTCCATATGTGAAGTTCTCGTAAACCTCGTCTATCATTATATAACCGTCGAAGATCTCAGATATCGCCTTAAGCTCACCTTTGCTGAAAACATTTCCCGTAGGGTTGTGAGGAGTGTTTATTATAATCATCTTCGTTCTGCTGTTTGTCAGTTCTTGGAGCTTCATTATGTCAGGGGAGAAATGGTCCTCCTTATCCAGCCTGAAGGGTATGGCCCTGCCACCGCAGAAACGCACCATAGGCGACATGATTGGGTAACTTGGCTCCGCTATTATGACCTCATCGTTCCTGTCAACGGTTGACATTATGGAGTATGAGAGGGCCTCGCTCGCCCCGCCCGTAACCATTACTTCCTCTATGGAAGAGTCTATTCCGCTCTCTCTTTTCAGCTTTAAGGCTAGCTCCCGTCTCAACTCTTCAATCCCCTGCACGGGGGCGTATCTGCTGTTCCCACCCTTGGTTCTCAGTGCTCTGACGTATGCATCCATGGCCGAGTCAGGAGGACTGTCATTTGGCTCTCCCAATGAAAGATTGACGATGTCTCCATGGTCCCTGCCGAAAAATCCCGTGGCCTTTGAGAATTTTATACTTTGAACACCTTCGCTGAAGGCCATCTGCCCACGATATTTTATTGTTTTCTTGGAATATAAAAATATAAACATAATACATATTTATTTAAACATGGCTGCTTCTATTGCGGACGAATGCTCAGTAGATGGTAAATATGACGTTCTTATCGCAGGAGCAGGTCCGGCCGGATGCTCGGCCGCGATGAATATTCCAAAGGATATGAGGGTACTTCTGATAGACATGCAATCTTCTCCGCGCAGAAAGCCCTGCGGGGGCGTTCTTCTCGAGAGAACCCGAGCTTTCATCAAGGAAAGGAATCTTTCACCGCCTGATGACGTTTTCGCTTCACCTAAGGAAATAGGCATGAAGATAAAGGACATAGACAACGGTCTGGAGATTGACATGAAAAGAAGATTCCTCAATGTTAGAAGGGACGCCTTTGACGATTGGATTCTTTCCATGTGCGCTGATAATGTGAGCTATTTGCCTTCCGCGAGACTGGTGAAGCATGACAGAACCATTAGTGCTTTCGAGTCTAGGATAGCCACGCCCTCCGGGAGAGTTACCTCCAGGTCTGATTACCTCATAGATTCTACAGGCGCCTCGTCGTTCTCGCATGCGATGAAGGGCCACCCAAGACCAGTTCTCGTCGCCTATCAGGAGTGGATAAAGGGCGATTGCGATGATTACTTCGGGACCATATTCCATAACAGTGTCACAGACTCTTACGTATGGACAATCCCAAAGGACGGGCATGTTGTCGTGGGAACCGGAGTGCTGCCGCAGAATATCAGGGAGAAAATACCCAGGTTCCGCAGGTTCATAAGAAACGAACTGGGATTCTCCTCAAAACCTTCGAAAATCGAAGGCGGGATTCTCCCTTCCGGCAAGGTAAGCGAAGTGAAGCTGAGCACCGGAGACGCTATCCATGCAGGAGAGTCGGCCGGCTTTGTCAGCGCAAGCAGCGGCGAGGGGATAAGCTTTGCCCTGAGGAGCGGACTCTTCAGCGCTGAGTCCATAGCCAGGTTCCCTCAAGAACCCATAGCTCATTACGAGGAGCTCTGCATGCCGCTCCTGGCTGAGATGAAAAAGACAGAAAGGATAGCAGCAGCGTACACGGATCCGGAAGCCCGTGTCGGACTTTTTAAGAGAATGTCGGAATAATAAAGGGGTGTGGGCTTGAAACTTTCAGAGTCTATAAGGAGGGGGACATTCGATTCTTTTGTCGGAGGGATAATAAACAAGTTCAAGATAAAGAGCAGAAGGACGACGCTCTTCTTCGAGGAAATACTGACAGAGTACATCAAGCTTTGCGAGGATAACGGACATTCAGAGGAGATAGAGAACATAGGAAGGAAATGGGGTTCGCTCGGTACCAAGCAGCTTGCTAAGCTCAAGATGTTCCAGAGCCTCCGCCTCCTTAGCAGTGTCATGACGGCCGTGTGGTCCAACATAGGACTCATGGACGAACTGAGAGCGACGAGGGACGGGGACGTCATAACATTCGATACGAAGAACGAATTCATCACGAGGATTATAGGCCGGAACAGCTTCATGATAGGGTTCTTCTCAGGAGGGATAATATCGTACTTCGGCCTGAAGACCGAGCTCTTGGACTTCTCCACGGACAGGTACAAGGCAAGATATAGGTTCAGAGTGATGGGAAAGCAGGCGCCCTTTGAGAACAAGGACAAGGAAACCTACAACAAGATGAATTCTATATACGTGAAGACTGGCAAGTCCTTCAGGGACTCACTAAAGTCCAGGCTCTTTACCCTGAAGGGGAACAGGATATACTTCAGGGGAAAATCGGTCATTCCCGTTGAGAACACAGTATTCCATATAATGGGAAACCACGGCATAATGATTGACAGCGTCGTGGAGATATCGTGCGAGATGTTCTCGGATGTCGTAATCAAAGGCACAGAGACGGATAAGAAACTTCTTCTCCTGAAGAACCTCTTCCAGTCTATGGGCTGGTGCACCGTAAAGATAATCAGGTCCGGAGATTCCGTGGTCATGAACCTCAGCAGCCTTCCCGTAGGCCTTCAGAGGGAGAAGGACAACTGGGAGTTCCTCTCGAACGTCTTTTTCGGGTTCGTGAAGGCCATAGATAAAAGGGCTGTCATGAAGAGCCGCGAGACGAGGAACAACAACATGAGGATAGTATTCAAGCTCGGTGGTGATGGAAAATGAGGAAGCTGCCAGCATGGCATTTCGATGAGATGAAATATCAGGGAATCGACTACGAGGACGGATGCAATGTCAACAAGTACGATTCTAAGATGAGCACGCTCAGGGACATAAGGGGCGAGAACACAGAGATAATAAACGCACTAAGGCTTTCGAGGTCGTGCACGGTAATCGACATGGGAGCCGGAAGCGGCGAGTTCAGCATCCTTGCTGCGGCAGGCTGTCGAAGGGTCTTCTCAGTGGACATATCATCCAGAATGCTAAGGCTTTCAGAAAATAAGGCGCTTGAGCAGGGCATACATAACATAGATTTCCATCAGGGAGGCTTCCTTACGTATGAGCACAAATCAGAGCTCGTGGATGCTGTCGTGACCCAGTTCGCGCTGCATCACCTCCCGGATTTCTGGAAGGTTATAGCCCTTAAGAGGATGCATGGGATGATAAAGCCCGGCGGGCACCTTTACATACGGGACATCGCCTACTCCTTCGAACTTGAGAATTACGAATCTTTCTTTGATGCACTCACAGGGAAGATAAGAAAATACGGTTCAGACGAGTATGCGAGGGACGTGGAGATGTCGATAAGCTCCGAGTATGTCACGCTCTCGGCGATTCTCCGGGACATAATAAAGCAGTCGGGATTTGTTATAGAGTCTGAGCGCACCTTCGGCGGATACATGTCGACTTTCCTGTGCAGAAGGCCTTAGCTCAGAAGAACTTTCCCAGGATGTACGCGTAAGGCGTCAGGAACTCTATCAGCACGAGCCTGCCCCTCTCATTCCTCTGTATCGTTCCCCTGTATATCTTTGCCAGGTTCAGTGACTTTGAGCATGCATTGATGGCCCAGACGATCATGAGCGCCGGCGAGGCTGACAGTGCCAGCAGCGAGGCGGAGGATGACACGGCGAAGAGCACCATGATCATGAAAGGCCGTCCATGCTTGCCCATCGTGAAGATGTTGATACTGTCATTTCTGTCCGTGGAGTCCTTCTGGCAGAGTATGTATACATACTGGGAGAATGCGAATATGATGAAAGATGCCCCATTGATCGTCAGGCTCCCGGTGTGAATCAATTCAATGGAACAGAATAGCGCGACCCATACCGTGCCTCCGAGCATATACGTTATTATGCCGAGATTCTTGAGCCGCGTCCTCGGATGGGAGTATGCGAAGGCAAGCAGTGAGCACCATGCTGCGGGAATGAGCAAAAGGAGGTTAGCAGACGATACCGAAAGTAACCCGAGAAAGAGAAGCCCAAAAGAGAGTACCCTCATCTGGCCCTCAGTGACGAATCCGTTAAGTATGAGCTTGTCTTTCCTGCCGTTCCTCCTGTCCTCTTCGGCGTTGCAGCAGTCGTCGTAGCAGTCGCCGAAGAGATGTATAAGCGTGAAACCGGCCGCTATCAGAAGCATATCCTTGGTGAAGTTTCCGCTGAGGAAGGCGTACATCAATATGAACCCGAGCGAAGTGCCTATGGAAGGTCTCATGCGTCTGTAGACGAGCCAGAGCAGCTTCTTCTTATGCATGGATGCGTACCCTTCTCTTTTCAGCCGAGAATAAGCGTGACACGTCCTTTCCATCCGCTTCGGGTCCATCCTTGTCGTACATACTCTTTATGGTCTTCAGAATCAGGTCGATGTCATTCATATCAGGCTTGCTCTCTGCCATTGCCTCGAGCATGAAGTGCTCTACACCCTTCCTCCCGCTGTGCTTTCCTAGGACGAGACTCCTGCTGTGGCCTATCGCTTCAGGGTCGAAGTACTCATAAGTCCTCGGATTCTTCAGCACCCCATCGACATGTATCCCTGACTCGTGGGCGAACGCGTTTTCCCCCACGATGGGCTTGTGCCTCTGGAGGCTTATGCCTGATAGCTCCTGTACCATGTCGCATATATCCTTGATAGATTCGAACCTGACACCGATATCAATGTTATGCAGATACTTAAGCGACACGCATACCTCCTCTATGGGCGCGTTTCCCGCCCTCTCGCCGATGCCTGTGAAAGTTCCTGAAAGGTAGTCCGCCCCGGCCAGCGCAGCCTCAATCGTGTTGGCCGTGGCCATCCCGAAGTCGTTGTGGCTATGCAGGCCTATGTCGCATGAGAAGTTCTTCTTCATGTATGTGACGAGGTTCCTTGTGGACCTGGGAGTCAGGCACCCGACGGTGTCAGCTATGAAAAACGTGCTTATTCTGTTCTCGATGGAATTTACGAAATCCCTGAAGTAGCCGAAGTTGCTTCTCGTTGCATCCTCCCCTGCGAAATCTATTATTAGCCCGTTGGACCTCGAGTAGTCTATAATTTCAAGTGACTTTCTTATGTTCTCATCGCGGTCTATACCTATCTTCTCCTTTATGTGGAGGTCTGACATCGGGGCAAAGAGGGTCACCCTCTCGGCACCCGCCTCTATCGCCGTGTCCACATCCTCCTTCTTTGTCCTGCATGTAACCGAAATCTTCTTGCCGAACATGCCCGTGAGCTCCTTTGTGACCCTGAACTCGGAATCGGATACGACCGGCATTATGTCTACCAGCCCGACACCGAAGTCCATGATTTTCTCGGCTATCTTTATCTTATCGAGAAATGAAAAAGCGACACCGGGCATCTGTTCGCCGTCCCTCAGCGTGGTGTCGTGAATTTTCGGCACATCAGAAATCATGGACATGTTTTAATATGAGGAACATAACTTATATTTATTATCTGATTTGTTTAAACAAAATGATTAAATAACTATGTTTAAACAAAGCTTATAAGGAATTTTTGCATATATTAATCGTGAATACAGATGAACCAAGACATGATAAAGGACATAACTGATAACAAGTTCCTTCTTCTGCTTCTGGAAGAGGCTCAATACACAAGCAAGCTGGAGAGCATAATAAGGTCTGTTGAGAAGAGCGGGACGAAGATATGCTACATATGTCTTAGTAAGCCTTACTTAGACGTTGTAGATGACCTCATGGAAAGAAGGGTTAACGTAGACGACTTCGTTTTCATAGACGTACTCAGTTCCCACTATGAGATTCCAAAGCCTGTTGCAAACTGCACGTTCATATCATCGCCGGATGACCTTGAGGAGATAAGAAAGACCATAATAGAGGCAATCGAGAAGAAGAACTGCAGTGCGGTCATATTCGATACAATATCGACTCTTCTCATATACCAGCAGACCTCCTCTATCGTGAAGTTTGCAAGCAACCTCGTTGCTGAGAAGAGACAGGAAAACACGAAGAAGCTGTTCATAATACTAAAGGACGATACCGACTCGCTGGATGATGTAAACATGCTGACAAAGGACCTTGAGCTTTTCGCGGACAAGAAGATAGACATGACTGCTGGTGAAGTGCCGGCTAAGAAGTAATATTAATTAAGGAGACAATAATTTAGTATGGCCAAGAAGATAATGGTTGTTGACGACGAGGAAAGCCTTCTTGAGCTGATGAGGGCCATCCTTGAGATAGAGGGCTACGAGGTTATTACAGTCGACAATGGCAAAAAGGCCGTGGAAAAACTGAAGACCGTGAAGCCCGATCTCATACTGCTGGACATGATGATGCCAGGGATGAGCGGTCGCGAGGTGTGCGAGAAGCTGAGGGCAGACCCGAATACGAAGGATCTGAAGGTAGCTTTCGTTACCGTTGCAAAGTTCTCTGAATCGGGCAAAGACAAGCTCAAAGACATGAACGTCATGGACTACATAACAAAGCCCTTCAACAACGCAGACATCATTGCGAGGATAAAGAAGATAATCGGTTGAGCGCCTTCTTTGTCCAAGCGTTTATAAGATATGCGGCATATCCGAGTTTACTAGGATTCGACTACCTTGTCTACGAACATCGTCAGATCTTTCAGCATCGAACCGTCCACGTCCTCTTTCAGTATTATGAACGCGGCGCTCATGTTGCCTTCCCTGCATGTGAGTATCAGGCTGTGGACGAACTTGATGACGGACATGGACTTCTCGTAGACCATGAGGGCGGATATGGAATCGACTATCGCGAAATCAGTGGTCTGCTCTTTCATGGCCTTTTTGAGCGCTATCGATATCTCGGTGAACGCTCTTGGGGAAGACACGAATGTCACGCCATCCTTGGGCTCCGGAGGCTTTATGGTGCTTGTTACACAGTCTATGAAGAAAACCTTAGATGCGTCCGTTATGCCAAGCTTCTGGGCTATGCTCTCCTGTGGGTCGTTCAACGTAACGTAGCAAACCTTCTTGAAATTCTTCATTGAGAACTCTGCCAAGGCTTTGAGCTTTTCCCTGTAAGTCGCGCTGCTTATTGAAATGAGCACTATCTTGTTTTTTTTGTATTCGGCTTCAAGAGTATGCGCTATGTCGCCCATAAAGATAATATGGTATCCTACTAATTAAAGTCGTGTTTAAACGGGATACTTCATTTCTCTGAAAGGAGGTCCTCGGTCGTGTCTGCAAGCTCTTTTCTGTATTTTTTCATCCTCGCCTGATAGCTCTTCTTTCCTATACCTCCCTTGTTGAAGTAATCTTCCTGCAGCCTCTTCATAGAGCTCTTTATGTCATCAGCATAAGCTTTGAGCCTTTCTACCTTCTTATACCTTTTGAACCTTCTTATCCTGATTGAAACCGGCACTGATACAATGACGGCCACTACCGACACGAGCGCTATGTATAGCGCGTTCTCCCGTAAAAACGAATATGCCGACCTGAGTACGTCTCCTCCTGCAGCTCTTTCAAGGAGAGCCGTCCTTTCCGCTTCGTCGAGCATGTCCATCACAGACGTGAGGGTCACCTCGGAATCCTCATAGTTCTCGTTTTCGAATTCCTCAAGTGCGGCCGAGAACATGTCCCTTGCATCCCCGGTGTCGATTCCCTGAGATGATACCTCCTGTATCCTGGTTTCAGTCTCGTCCACGAGGTCGTATACTATGAGAGCCTTCTGCTTTAGTATCTTTACATACCTTGATGCGGTAAGCGCGAGATCGTATTCTCCCCGTGAGAAAGATATCCTCGCATTCTCGAGCGTATCATTGAGCCTCTCTGTATTGAATCCGAGGCCTTCCATCTCATCTATCACCGTCACCGCCTCTCCTATGCTGTCAGAAGCGAGCTGTTCTGCGGTGCTGCCTCCTCCTGCCAGGACGTTTCCGGTGAACTTCACGCCAGAAGTTCCGCTGTATGCTACTATGAGCGCCAGGAAGATAACGGTCATGTAAAGCGTTGCCTTCTTGCCCGGATTGCCCGCCTTTGCAAGCTCCTTTTCAATCTGGCCTATCTCTCCCTGAAGTTCCTCAAGAGCGGATTCGTACTCTCTCTTGCCCATGAGCCCCTTCTCAAAATAGTCGGATTGGAGCTTCTTGAACATTCCCTCAGCCTCGTTTTTAGCTCTCATGAGCTTGTCCTTTTTCTTGCCGTGCTTCATTGAGGCGAGCCTCCTCTTCAGGCGAAGCTCTTCTGAAGATATCGCCGCAAGCCTCTTCTGATAGCTGTCCCTAGTATCCATGTATTCCATTTTGGACATCGCACGCTTCTCGTAGTATTCAACCTGGAGCCTCTTGAGCATCTCCATGAGTGCTTCCCTCTTATTCTTTGCACCCTTTATCCTCGTCTCGGCAGCCCTTATGGAAATCCTCTTCCTTGCAAATAACGAGGATGCCAGCACAGCCACCGCAATTCCGATTACCATGTACCAGTATTCGTAGAGGAATCTGAGCATCCCTATGAGGTTCTTGGTCTCGAGCTGGTATGCGTTTATGGCAGCTGTTATCCTGGCCTCCGCTCTGCTGTAGTCTCCCCTCTGGAACGCTGATTTGGCAAGCTCTGTCATCTTCTTTGTCTCTTCGACCGACATCCCGTACCTCTCGGCATCATCTATGTCCCTTCCCATGATTTCGAATGATGAAAGCACGCTGAATGCCGTCCTCTTTATGTTGACCACCCGCTCCGCAAGCTCGCTGGCGGTGTCGAAGTCGAGCCTCTCGTATGCGCGCAGAGCGTCCTCTAAAAGGTCGCTCAGCTTCTCCGTCCTCAGGCCTGCCGCAATCATCTCCTCAAGAGCTGACCTTGCCTCTTCTATCGCGTTCAGCGTGTCGCTCTCCATGGCGCCGTGGACGGCGAACACGGAAGAAGCGCTCACCTCGAGCATTTCGAAGCCTCCTATGTATGCACCTCTTGCATTTACCCTGAAGCTTACGAAGTAATCACGTTCCTCCAGATAGTGGGGAACGTCCAGAACAACCATGAAGCTTCCCTGCTTCCCGGGTCCCAGCTGGCTTATTGTGTCAGGGGAATAATCCATGAGCGCTGCGTCGTATCCATCCATCTCAAGTGTAATCCCGCTTACGTTGGTTCCCGTTCCGCCCTCATTTGTCACGTTCACGAGGAAGGTTACCTTCTCGCCCTTGGTCAGGTCCAGCCTCGGTGGGACAGATACGGACATTGATGCCTCTCCCGGAGCTCCTACTGTACCCACACCAACTACCTTGGTCTCGCCGCCTCTGGTGGATGCGGGAGGCTCGCAGTCACCGTCGTTTGCGTATGTGCAACCTGCTCCGCACGTACCGTCGCCTGAAGTGCAGAGAAGGGATACGAGCACGTAATCGCTTCCGGAGCTGTCGCCTGAGAGCGTCGTGGCGTTTATCCATATCCGGGCTGCGCCGGCCAGGGCAGACGGACTCGCTGATGCAGTGATAATCACGTCCGATTTCTCATACGGGCTGAGGTTTCCGAGTAGCTGCGTATCGTTGCCGTATGAGATTGACCATCCTAACGGAAGCGTCCAGTTTATCGTGACGTTCTCTGCAGTCTCGTTGCCTATGTTCTTCACCCTTGCCGTGAAGTTCCCGCTTCCGCTCTGGCTGATCGATGACGGATAGTCTGTTATGGTTACCGTCTCGTTTATATACGGCCCGCCTATGTAGGATATGGCGCTTCCGTTTATGGTTCTTGACGCAGGGTCGCTCGTGGTCGTGAAGGTGACCTCGACCAGGTACTCGTTTGGCGTCTCTGGAAGCGTTAAGTTTATCTCCAGAAGCTTTGTGGAACCGGGTGATAGGTCAAAGGGCTCGCTAACGTTGTAGCTTACGTCAAGCTGTGACGACAGGTCGAAGCTCGCAATATAATCGCCCGTGTTGTTTATGAACACCATTCCGAGCCTCTCCTCTGTTCCCTTGAAACCGTTCACTGACCCTATGGTCTGCGATTCGTCGCTCGTGACGTTGTATATCGAAACAATCCATGACCTCTCCTTCTCCACAGCGAGGGTGTAGACGTCTGTCATTCCGGCATGGCCCCACGTGTCATTGGCCCAGAACCTGTAGCTCCAGTTTCCCTCATCGGTATTGGTGACTATCGTGCCGTTCTCCCAGAGGCCTGTACCGCTGTTGTAGTCCATGGTGTCGTTTGTATATATTCCTGCGTAGGGAGACTTGTACATGAGTATGACATTGCTCACGTTAGACGGATCAGTCATGTTCGCGGTTATGTTTATCGAAACCTGAGGGTCTATCTTCTCGGCGCTTGATGGCGTCATGTCGACCGAGACAAGCGAAGGGGGCGTCGACGCGTCGACTATGAGCGTGTAGTTTGAAGAGTGCCATGAGCTCTGGGACTCGTTGTCGTATGCCATACAGTTCCACTTGTACGTGCCGTCATCCAGGTTCTTGATTGTCCAGTTTATGGTCTCCTCGCTGTGATCGGACGTATATCTGGAGTATGTGCTGCTTATTACCGACTGCGTAAGAGGCTTGTTGTATATGGCGAACTCGTCCAGTTCGAATGCAGGTTGGCCATAGCCTGCGGTATGGCTTCCTATGTACATATTCCCTGAGAAGCTCTCTCCACAATAGTAGTCAAGCGATCTTGTTGTCGAACTGTTGCTTCCATCTATGAATAGATCTACCGCATTTCCCGTACCGAAAATGTTTTCGTGGTCCCATATGGCAGCTACATGGTGAATCTCACTGTCGGACCATCCGGTTATATCAGCCTGCGCCCAAGAGAGACGACCAAAAGTGTCATAGAAGTAGAATGCCAGAGTTCCGTAATTGTTCCAGATCTCCACTTCGTTCATGCTTGAGCCTCCTAACGAGAAGAAGTAGTCCTCGCTCTCGTATGGGTCGAAGCTGGGACTGGTCTTGAACCACATCTGTATGGTTCCATAGCCGTAGCCGATGTTTCCCGAGGTAGGATAGTAGAGCGTGTCATCTTCCTCATCGTCCACGACCACACTTTCTCTCATATGGGATGTCTCGAACGATGTGCTAACATGTGTGCCGGTCTCGCCCTGAAGGCACGTGTAGCTTGAGTCAAATCCGCAGTGAAGCAGCGTGTCAGTGCCGTTGTGGAAGCCCATCGTGAAGTTGGTCTCGTGAAGGCTGAAATTCCCGCTCATGTCGTTGTAGAGCGAGACGCTGTATATGTTCTCGTCGTCCGTGGCATTGCATATGAACGTAAGGTTATCGGCGCTCGTTGCGATGTAGCCGTCGGTGGGATAGTTCAACTCAACATCAGGCGGCAGCGCACCAGATACATCCGGACATGACATAAGCAGAAGTAACAGTCCCATAATCAGGGGTGCGTACAGTTTGCACATGTTAATAGTAATGGTTTGACAGATAATAAGTTTTATCTATTAGACTCGCATGTTTAAACTATGAGGCCTGTAGTTTATTCCAGTGAATGTATCCAAGCTTCTAGTATGGCACCAGCATGTAAAGCTGTATTATACTCCTTTTGATGTGCACTCTCTGGTCCCTCTCGAAAGTTTCGATGAGCTCTGCACGGAAGTTCTCGCAGCTCGTCTCATCAGTAGCGGAGAAGACTTTGTATCCGCTTGAACTGATTGATTCCAGAAGATCACATCTTACTTCCCATTCAGGAACGAAAGGAACACCCGACCCGTGATACAGCATGTAGTTTCCCACATATGCGCCTCCTACCATAATCCCAATAACCTTAACTCTTCCTTCAAGATATGATG
>CAZGWZ010000002.1:0-26110 GCA_964529545.1 uncultured archaeon | reverse complement strand
CACCAGAATTCTTCTTCGACTCCGCCACAAGACTTGAAAGGTCTGCCGGTATCCTCTTCTTTATGGTCTCTCTCATTCCGGCCAGCTCAAGATTTATCCTGGACACGGAATCCGAGTTGCTCTTGGAAGTGGTCACGAGCTTCGAGACGTCACCGGGTATCTTCTCGTTTATGGTGCTCTTTATCCCAGCCATGTCGACGTTGATCCTGGATATGTCCGCCGTGTTCTTCTTCAGCACGGCCCCCATTGAAGACATGTCCGCGGATATGCTCCGCTGGACGTCCTTCTTAAGGCCTGTGAGCGTAAGCCTCATGTCAGCTATGCCGGTGGCGTTCTTCTTTGTGTCGGTCCTGAGCGACGAGACGTCTGAAGAGGCCTTGGTCTGGAATGACCTGACCCGCTCAGAGAGAAGCGACAGTTCCTTTCCGAGGTTGTCAGCTACGCCCATCCCCTTGATGACCGCATCCTTTGCCTCCTCTATCTCGATGACGCGGCCGTAGAGGTCGTCAACCGAGTTCATCCTGGCGGCAAGCGCCGATATGTCCTTCTTGTTCTCATCCTCGTATGACTTTATGGCTGTCGCATTCTCCTTGAGAGCGCCTATCTCCGTCTCGGCCTTCTTGACGCTCTCGCGAAGCTTCTTTAAGTCAGCTATCTCGCGCGTCATGCTCCTTCCGAGACCCTCCATGTCCGCGGATATCCTGGCCTCGAACGTCCTTCCCTGTTCCTCCAGGTTCGTCTCGAGGAACTTGAGCCTCTCCTTCATCTGCGATTCGATGACGCCGGTCTTGTCGGCTATCTGGGTATCGAGCATGCCGACCTTCTCGGTTATCCTTGTGTCGAGCAGCTTGTCAGCATCAGTGAGCCTCTTCTCGAGGTCCCTTGTCTTCTGGGCGATTGCGGCCATCTGGTTCCTCATGTCCCGGAGCGATTCGACGCCCTTGACGAGGCCGGACTTGACGTCTTCGATGTGTTTTATCTTGGACTCGAGCGTTCCTATGGCCTCGAGCCTCTTCGCGTTTCCCGAGGAGCTCTCCTTGACGCGGGCCACCCTCTCGTTGACCGCCGCGATGTCCTTCTTGAGAGACTGTATCGAGAGGAGCACCTTGTTCATCGATGCATCGTGCTGCTTTATGACAGTCGTCTGGCTTTCGGAGTTGTCCCTTATTATCCCTATCCCGGCGGTGAACTTCTTGTCAAGGACCTCTATCCTCTCGTCAAGGGACTTTGCAATCGAAGCGACCTTCTCTGACATCGCGCTGACCGTTGAGTTCAGGCCCTGCAGCGTGTTGGATAAAGCCTTGTCGAATCTGGCAGACTCAGCTACGTCCTTTGCAGCGCCCTGGGCGACATCGCTCGTCTTCTGTAGCATCTGCCCTATGTCAGCAAGCGCCTTCTTCTGGGCTTCGAGCCTGCTTCCTATGGCGGATATCTCGTCTGAGAGCGACGCCCTGGTGCTTCCAAGCATGCCGTCTGTCTTGGATATCCTCTCCTCGAGCGAGGCGAGGCCTGCAGAAAATGATGCCGTCTTGTCCGTCAGCTTCCCTATGGCAGAGGCATTGCCGCTGACGGCCTTCTCAAGCTCGGCCGAGAGGAACTCGTAACTCCTCTTCAGTTCCTCCCTCTCCTTCTTCAGGCCACTTATGCCGGTCCTGATCTTGTTGAAATCAGCCATGTCAGCCCTCCAGTTCTTTCAGAAGCTTGCCCATCTCGACCTTGTACTGTTTCTTCAGGCCGACTATCTCGTTGAGTATCCTGTCGACCTTGGCATCGACTGACGATATCCTCTTCTTGTTCAATACGACAGCATCAGAGTTCGACGTTACCTGGCCGGAAAGGCCGCCCGCGGTTCTTGCGATGACGTCGTACTTGGCGGAAATGTCAGCGCTCTGGCCGGCGAACCTCTCCTTCTCCCTCGCAAGTACGTCCCTGAGGTCGGCCTTGAGCTTTGCCGATATTCCGGCAAGCTCCTTGCTCACCTTGAGTGCCTCCTTCTCTATGTCTGAAGATATGGTTGAAGAAATCTTTTCGACCGTGGCCCTTGACTCCTCGGCCTTGTGGTCTATCGCGGATATGGACTTCTGCATTCCGTTGACAACGGGTATCATGCCGCGGAGGTTCCTGACCTCGGCCTTGAGGGCGGCATTCTCCTCCCTGAGAGCATGTATGTCCTTCTTCAGCGTCTGGCGGGCGGCGGCAAAAGACCTGACGTTCTCCCTGACTATCCTTGACTCCGCGGTCTCGAGCCTCGTCTTTATGTCGTTCTCTACGGAAGACATGTGCTCCTTTATCCTCATGTCGTCCTTCTCAGACTTGTCGGCTATTGCATGCGACATGGAATCGAGCTTTGCCGAGAGCGCGGCGGTCTCTTCCTTCCTCTTGGAAAGCTCGTCAGCGAGACCCGACATCTCGGTGCCGAGGGACCTGAGTGCCTGTATGTCCTTGCCCATGAGGCTCATGCCCTTCTGCACGGAGCCTATGCTCGTGAGAAGGTCCGTGTTCACCTTGCCTACGATGGCGTCGGCATGCTTCTCCAGGCCGGCGCTCGCTCTCTCGAGCTTGCCGTCAACCGACTTGGAGAGCTTCTCCAGCCTGTTCGCAAGGGTCATCTCCTTCCTCTTGGTCATGTCCTTGAAAACCTCGAGCTCCTCGAGTATCTTGGTCTCTGCAAGCGTCAGATTGTCATGGTCTATATGCGCACGCTTCACTATCTCGGCGAACTTCGTGTCGCACATCTTCTGTATGTCCCTGCTGGTTTCTGCGTTCCCCTGTATGCCGGCCTCTAGCATCTTCATCCTCTTCTCGACGTCTGCGCTGAAATCCGCCTGTATCCTCTTCAGCGTTGCCTCTGCCTTTCTCATCCTGACGTCAGCGGACGACTCGAAAGCTGCCATGTCGGCCCTTACCTTGTCGAGCTGGTCCGAAAGCGCCTTCTGGCTCTTCTGGAATTCGAGCTTCATGTCTCCCATTATCTTCTCGTCTGTCTTGCTCAGCTCGGATGAAAGAGAAAGAAGCCGCTTCTCCGCCTCTGCGGAAAGCGACTGGATGTCGTTTGCTATTGTCGTCTTCGTGGCTGCCATGTCGTTTCTTATGCTCTGGGAGAGCTTCTCCATGTCGAGCCTTATCTGGGTTATGTGGGATATGGCTGCCTGGAGCTTGCCCTCGAGCCCCTCTATGTCCTTCTCGAACTTGTAGAGCTCCTCTATGTCCTTGCCCATTATGAGGCTCCTTTCCTTTATGAGCTCCATCTTTGCGCCGAGGCTGCTGGAGAGCGCTGCAGCCTTTGCGGTACTGCTCTTGTCGACGGCTGCCCTTAGGGACTGCATCTTTCCTTCGAGGTCTGCTATCAGGGCTGACACCTTGGCATCGAGCGCGGCGTCTCCCTTCTCACCCTTCCTGGAAGAGAGCTTTATGGCCCGCTGGAGCTTCAGCTCCGTGGCCTCAAGGCCCCTGTTAAGGGAAGTTATCATCTTCTCGGTCTTCGCGACGTCGTTCTTTACTGCCTTCTCTGTTGAGAGCATGGAATCTCCCAGGACCTTGTCCCTTCCGTTGAGCTTCTTCTCCGCGGCCTCGAGCGCGTTGAGCCTCTCGACTATCGGATTGACCTGGTTGTTTATGAAATAGAGGAGCCTCTTTCCTGCCTCGCCGTATACGTATGATGCCTCCTTGAGCTTGTTGGTCAGGTATTCGTTCCTGCCTGCAAGCGTCCTGTTCTCCTTTGATATGGTCGCTGCCCTGGTCTTCTGGTGGTCCGCCTCATCGCGGAGCCTCCTGAGCTCTGTCTCTATCTCTCTTATCTCGTCCATTTTATCACTTGAACTCCTTCAGAAGGACCGAGATCCTCGTCTTCTGCTCCTTGAGCTTGTCCTCAAGCTTGGCCTTCTGCTCAGAATGCTCCTTTATGAGCGTCTGGAACTGCTTGTTCTCTGCAGTGACCCTCTCGTCGAGCTTCTTGTAATTCTCGCGGAGCTCGGAAAGGTTTGCAAATATGCTGTCCACCTTCTCGTGGAGCTTCTTTGTGGGGACGGCCCTCTCGTCCAGCTGGTTTATCCTCTCCTCAAGCTGGTTCGCTCGCCTCACGAAGAACTCCCTTATGTCGAGTATGTCCTTGGTCTTGTTGTCCAGCTCCGTTATTATCTCCTTCGGAGTCTGCATGTCGTCAAGCCTGTCCTCTATGTCCTTGTCCTTCGACCTGAGGCCTTCTATCTTCATCTCGAGCTTCTCCTTCTCCTCGTCGAGCGAGTTCATCTTGTCGTCGAGCATGTCCATCTCGCCCTTTATGGCGGAGAGCGCCGCTATGTCCTTGTGGGCCTCGGAAGCAACGTTCTCGGCAGACTTCAGCGCCTCCTCCATGAATGCAAACCTTGCCGCGAACTCCTTTCTCACGTTGCTGGACTCTGTCTCTATCATCTTTGGAAGCATCTCCTTCATCTTCTCCGAGAGCTCGATCCTCTGGTTCTTGTCGAGGTCCTTCATCGTCGTCCTGACCTCGGCTATGAGCTTGGTGAAGCCGCTCGTGAGCTCCTCGAGCTTTGATATCCTGTCATCGAGCTTGTAGAGCTTCTCTATGTCCTTCCTGTCAGCCTTCAGCTCCGCTGATATCTCAAGCATCTTCTCCCTGTTCTTCCTGTTCTCGTCCTGGACCTCCTTTACCTTCCTGGAATGCGGCTCGACCTTGTCCTCGACAACCCTCTTGACGACGAGCGGTATGACCTCGTCCTTTAGGTCGTCGGCGCTCGATATGAGGAGCCTGAGCCTCTGGACGTTCTCGGGCCCGAGCTTCTTCTCGAACTGGTCCATCTTCTGCTCCATTTCCGGGAACCTCTCGACGACCTGCATCTCCCGGTCTATCGCCATGAACCTGTTCTCAGCCTCCTCCTTGAAAGCATCCAGCAGCGTAGCCATGTCCTTCAATGATTTCTTGAGGCTGTCCACTTCCTTCTTGAACTCCACGCCTCCGCCGATGGCGCTGAGGCCGCCGGACACCTCCCCGCCCTGGCCTTGACCGGTCCCTGGAGCGGGCTTGGCGCTGGCCTCCTCGAGCTTGTCTGATAGCTCCTTTAGCCTCTTGTCAAACATCTTCTTCATGGTCGCAGTGACGTCTTCCTCGTCCTTCTTCTCATCATCCTTCTTCTTGCCCATCTCCGCGATGGCCGCCTGCAGAGCGCTTATCTGGCTTGTGGTCTTCTCCTCTATTTCCTTGAGCTTTGGCGTTATGTCAGGCATCTGAGGGGCAGGCTGTGCAGCCTGGGCTGCAGGCGCGGCCTTGGCTTCCTTCATCTCGCTCGATATGTCCTCTATGAGGCTTGCGAGCTCATCGCCCTTCTTCATCGCATCCTCCTTCTCCTTCTCAAGCGCGCGAAGGCTCTCCTTCTGGGTCTCTATCTGCTTCCTGAGCTTCTCGGTCTCAGACGCGGATTCCTTCCTTGCCTTCTTCTTGGGCTTCTCTTCAGTAGCAGTCTCCTCGGGAGAGGGTTCCGGAGGGGTCTTCGGGACGGTTTCTTCAGGCGGTTTCTCTTCAGCATTGGCAGGTGACTCGCTTATGTTCTTGAGTCCCTCAAGGCCGCCGCCATGGGATTCAGGACCAGCGGCTGGCTCAGGAGGAGCCGTCTCAGCAGGTGGCTGCGCCTCTTCCTGCTTCTTCTTTTCTTCCTCTTTCTTCTTCATTTCCTCTTCCATCTTCTTCTTTTCTTCCTCTTTCTTTTTCTTCTCTTCTTCCTGCATCTTCTCCTCTTCGCCTTTGCCCTTCCCAAACATCACTTACCAAGCTCCTCAATGAGTTTCAAAGTGAGCTTCCTCTGCTTCTCGAGATCGTTATGTATCTGGTCGAGCTTCCCCTCGAGCTTCTGGACCTTCATGGTGAGGTCTGAGTCTGCCATGTCCTCCGGCCTGATGCCGACGAACTTTTCCCATATCTTTTCTGTCGGAAGCTCGTACTTCTTCGAATGAAGCGTCTTGAATTTCCTCATTTCATAGATTAGAAATACCACGGATGCAACAAGGAATACCGACAATCCTATGTCTAGCCACATACCCATCTGTCTTATAATTGGTTATAGTGCTTAAATAGAATTGCTAGAAACGTATTGCTAAGCGTATAAAGCGCCTACTTCTTTCCTATCCCGAAGAGCCTTGCAAACCTCGTGAAGAAGTTCTCCGGCGCGTACTTCTCTCCTATTATCTTGCCGGCAAGTTCCAGGAACGCCCGGCTTGCGGGAGAGTTCGGGTCGAAGGACACTACAGGCGTCTTGAGGGCGAGGCTTCGAAGGACGTTCTTGTCCATCGGTATCTCCTGTATGACCGAGAGTTCCGCCAGCTGCTCCACCTCCTCGGTGGACAGTTCGTACTTCTCCTTGCCGACCATGTTGAGCACTATCCCGAGGGGCTTGGTCCCTACCTCGAGAGCGACCTGATGGCACTTTATTATGTCCATCGTGGACGGAACGAAAGGAGTCGATATGAAGAGGACCTCGTCGCTTGCGCGCATCGTCGACATGGCCTCGCGTCCCATGCCGGGAGCTGCATCCAGGAGCACTATGTCCGCCTCGTCGGTTATCTTCTTTACTACCTTGGACAGCCTTGAGACGTCCACGCCACGAAGGTCCTTCAAGGAGAGAGATGCCGGTATGACCCGGAGTCCCGGGACGTGGTAGTCGTATATGGCCTCGTGTATCTTGGCCTTGCCCGTCAGCACCTGGTTCAGCGTCACGGGCGAATAGTACATCCCAAGGTAAAGGCTGAGATGGGACGTGGTTATGTTGCAGTCGACTATTATCACGTTCTTCTTGTATTGCGAGGCGAGGGCTGTCCCGACGTTTGCGACGGTGGTCGTCTTGCCCACCCCGCCCTTTCCAGATAGTATGCCTATAATCCTTGCCATTGGAACAGACCTGTATTATTTTACTCTTTGTAATATAAATTTCGGTCTCACCATCTGAGCGTGCAGAGTATCCTGCCGAGCTCCTGTTCGTTGCTGGAGAGCACCGGGAAATCCGAGGAACCTCCTATAGTGGAATGAAGCTGGTACATGTAGTTGAGGACGTCAGCGCCGCTTCCCAGGGACACCGATGTAGCTATCATCTTCGTCACTATGTCGGCGCTGTACCTCTTGGAGAAGGCTATGATGTTTGAGAAGAGCACGTAGAGGAATACGTGCTGGAACACGTACCTTCCGTATATACCGAGGACGTCCCTGTCGTCGCGGTAGAGCATGCGAAGGTTCGAGAGCTCGAAGAAGTACTTCCTGTACTTCTCCATGAAGGGCTGGACGAGAGGCCACTTGGCCTTCATGACGAGCTCGGGTGACCAGAAGCCTCCCACGGGTTTCTCGGCTGAGAAGAGCTCGCCGAGGTAGTCCGGTATCCAACTGAACTTGGCGATTATCTTCTTGCCGGATATCTCTATGAAGCCCCCCTCCTCCATTATGCGGAAGAGCGGCTTCTGTATGACCGCCTCGTTGTGGTACAGGTAGTTGGTCTTTATGCCCCATGTGCTCTGTATCCGGAAAAGCGATATCCCGTTCTCCTGGCCCGCAGCTGAGAGCCATATCAGCCAGAAGTTCTTGTATTCAGTGAGTTTCGACTTTACTTTGCCCAATTTCACACCCTGTTTATGATTATTGTATGAACATATAAAAAAAGACACCCCATATCAGAAGTCGGAAAATGCCTCCCCTTGCCAGAGGCTCGGAGGTGTTTGTTTCATATGATTTGATTTTTTTGCAAAAAATAGTATGAACATATAATAACAAGGGTACTGTTACGAACGTATAACCGCGCCTGGGGCTAGCCTCCGAGCTCCTTGAGCTTGTCCGCGTTCCTCTTGACGAGCTCGTTATATGCCTTCTCTGATATTATGCCTTCCTTGTACTCCCTCTCCAGAAGGGACAGCACCTTCTCTATCTTCTTCTTCTCCTCTTCGCGCCTCGTCCTGGCTATGGCCTCCTGCTCCACCTTGCTTGGGGCGCCACCGCCGCCGAATGAGCCCAACACGTCCGCTGCCGCGACAGAGTCCGTCACGGTCTTTCTGAACTTGAATACCTTCTCCAGCTTCTTCTTGTACCTGCTTATGACCACCACGAGCGCCAGGGCCAATATTATAAGTATCAGTATAAGCGTTATCATCCAGTCGGGTATCTCCAGTATGGTAACGGGCCTGAGCGGAGGAGCGTCACGAAGCAGCTCCCTGGCCCTGTCAAGGAGCCTCCACCCGGTGGTGACCGCCTCCAGCGCCTCGTCGTACATCTTCGCGTCGAGGTATCCCTCGGTAAGGTCTATCTGGTACTGTATCTCGTCTATGAGCCCGTAGACCCTGCTGAGGTCCTTCTCTCCCATGGCAGCCGTGGCGTTGACGTCCTCCCTGAACTCCTTGAACTCCTCCTTGAGCTTCTGCAGCTGGTACCTCACGAGCTCTTCCCTGGAGCCGAAGACTATGACCGATGTTATCTTCTCGTCCTTTGCCTCGTCAGAGGTGGCGTTTATGACGCCATAGTATTGCCTTGCCTCGGTACCCTGCGGGACGAGCATGTTTATTACGAATGTCCCTGTGGAGCCGGGATTCACTATAGGTATGAGCTTCGGCGTTACATTGTACCACGAATTTGGTATGCCTTCTATCCTTATCATGACGTTATGAAGGGAGACCGACCCCGTGTTGTTCACCGTCACCGACGGGTATTGCAGCCTCCCTGCCTCGGTCGGTATCTCGTCCGGATAGTCGGTTATCTCTATGTCAGGTGCTCCTACCGGCCCCAGACCCGCACCTCCGGAAGGCGCCTCCTCCTCCTTCGTCTTTCCGCCGCCCGGCGGAGGAGCTGGCCCCTCGCCGCCCTCCTGTATCGTGAAGTCCTCGAACGCCGCGGCCTTCTCGGTGCCTGAGTAGGATGCAACGAATAGTATCCTTGCGCTTCCTGTGTAAGTTATCCCGCTTGGGTTTATGGTATACACGTAGGATGTAAGCGGGTCTATCCTCACGGTATCGAGTCCCTCCTGAAGCGGCGCTCCCGTATCAAGCCTCGTGAGGTTCCAGAGGACGAACACGTCCTGGGGGATGTCTCCCGTGTTCTCTATGACTACCGTTATCTGAAGGTCCTCTATCGTGTTGTCCACTATCGTTATGTCCCTCACGTCGAACAGGCCTCCGACCAGCCTCGTGAACACGTCCTTTGATATTACGTTTCCGTCCTTTCCTATGGTGACGTGCCACCTCCAGCTGCCCGTGTTGACGGAGGCGGAGGTGTTGTGCCATCTGCTGTACCTTCCCGTGGACTGGTATGTCATCGTCTGATTTGTGAGTATCGCATTGTCAAGGGAGTCGTATAGGGACACCATTATCCAGTCAGGATCTATGTTATTGACCCCGTTTGTTATGGTGGCGTAAACCTCAAGGCCGTCGCCCGTGCTGACCTCGGAAGGCGCCTCTAGGTCTAGGGTGAGCACGCCCGGCGTGGTCTCCAGGACGGTGAAGCTTGAATATGAAGTGTCGTAGCAAATACGGGATACGGGTGTGTCATTGAATGCGGATGTCACGGTTATGTTGTAGGTCCCCGTGAGAGAGTCTGAGAATAGCTCGAATGTCGGGTATGAGCTCGGCTCTCCCTGGGAATTGGTCAAGAACTCGGAGTTCTGCATGCCCACGGAATGGTTGGTGGGATCCTTTATGACTATCGAGACGTTGACTCCCGATAACGGGATTCCCGAAAGTTCCGTGACGTTGAACAGCAGCGTCCCTGTCTCCCCCTGATAGTATTCGCCGTTAGAGCGCGACGTGCTTATTCCGGCAACGAGGACTACGTAGACGTAGAAGCTGGAATTCGCAGTCTGATTGAGCCCGAGGTTGTCCTCTGCATAGCCGACGACGGTATAGTTGCCTCTTGAAAGGGTGCTTCCCCATGTCCCGTTTAACGGGTCTGCCGGGTAGAACTCCTGATATATGTAAGGGTCCGTGCCCCCAAGATATCTCATTACTATCTGGTCCACGGTGCCGTTGGGCCTCGTCACGTTGACGCGTGTAAAATTGATTCCGGCTACCCCTCCCTGGTCAAGAACGTATGCGACGAGCTCCGTGGAGTTCTGCTGGGGAAGTGACGATGGAGACACTGAAATGTTGATGAGGGGATTCACGAACGGCGTAAGAAGTATCGATACGTTCCTGCTCTGAGGAACGGTGTATACTCCCGTTACGTTGTAGCTCGAGTTGTAGAACGTGAGGGGCGCGTCCGTCACGTTATAATAGATGCTGAGTATGAAAGACGACTGGTTCTCTATACTGAAGTACGTCACAGACGGCCAGGTGTAGTTGTTCATGGTCAGGTTGCTGTCGCCGGTCGCCGGCGGATAGATGTCAAACTCTATTTGGACGTTGCCGGTGTTTTCGATTGTGACATTGCAGACCGTGCCGAACTCCGGGGACTCGGGATGCATGCAGTCCAGCGGGCTCATGTCCCATGTCCTGGTCTCGGGGACCGTCACCTCAATTCCAAGGAGCCTGTAGCCCGAGTTGTTGCTTGTGACGTTGAGGAATCCGGCATACGTCCCGTTTGGATAGCCGAGCGGGACCGACACCTCGACGTCTACGTACACCAGCTGTCCGGATGTCATGTTGCCTCCCTGGGTGGCACTTACGTTAGGTATGACGTTCACCGTGAAGTCCTGCAGCTGTCCGTATGTGTCAACTATCGTCAGTTCTATGCCGGTTACGGGATCGTTTCCGGTCGAGTTCATGGAGAAGTTTCCTATGACGCCGGTAGTGCCGTGCACCACCGTGCCGTTTATGCTCGTCTCGTTTATGGTCATGTTCACGTTGGATTCAACAGTTATGTTGATGACGCTCGAGTTCATCATGACCCCTATCTCAGGGTTCCCCCATACCACGGTCACGTTGGCATCGTAAAGGCCCGAAGGCGTCCCGTTTGATACGGTAAGAAGGAATATTCCGGAGCAGTTCTCGCCGGGCTGCAGGTCGCCGCACTGGTAGTTGGTCGAGTTGGTGGTGCTTATGTAAGGGCTTGAGAAGTTTATGGTCACGTTCGTGTTGTATGCCGTGTTGTTTCCCATGTTGCTGGAATTGAAGTCGAGCGTGAAGTTCTGGCTGTCATAGTAAGTTATGTTCGAGGCCGTGATGTTCTCCGGGAGCACGTTTATGCTTACGTTGGTGCCCGAGACGGTGATGTTCAGCTCCAGCTCCTTGTAGCCGTTGTTAGAAGTCGTCACGTTCAGGATCCCCGTGAAAAATCCTGTCGAGTATCCCTCGTCCACGAGGAGGTAAGCGGCGAACTCCGTGGTCACGCCCGCATTAACCTGGGTGTAGCCTGAAGGTATGAACGAGAAGTGGAATGCCTGACTGAACCCGATGACATCGAAGTTGACGTTCTCGAGGGGCGCGTTTCCGTAAGAGTATATGGTGATGTTTGAGAGCGACTTGTTTATGCCGCGGGCTATCATGGTTATTATGTTGTCCTGAGGAACGCTCATGAGGTATGTCGGAAGTATCGTGACGTTCATGCTGGTCTCGTTGTGACCGATGATTGTGTTGCTGTTGTTCCATGTCACGCTCACGTTCAATGTGAAGTTGGACGGTGCTGTCGTGTTCATAACGTTTATGACGAAGTCCACGTAGCACGCCTTGCCTATCATTATCTGCTTGGCTCCCTCGTCGGTCTCGCATATGTATGACGTCGAGTTCGCCGTTATGTTTGAGGGCAGCTCCAGGTCGACGGTCGCGTTGTACGCGGTTCCGTTCTGAGTGTTAGTGGCGTTCACCCTGAGGGTGATGTTGTCTCCCGTTATCCAAGTTATGTTTACGAATGTGTGGTTCTCCGGCTGCACGGTTATGTCGATGTCGGTCTCAACGTCCTCGGCGCCGAAGTCCGATATGTCGGACCCGTCATTGCCATCCTTCCCGGCGGTGCAGTTGAGCGTGAAGGATCCGAAATACCACGGGGCTGTGAAGTTGACGAAGAACCTTCCGGGCTCGGTCTGGTTGACGTCCTGCTGATCTACAGTGTACAGGAGCGTCGTGGAATCGTAGACCGAGCAGTTGACGAAAGCGCCCTCCTGCCACGTGTCCTGCCGGTAGTTCATCACAAAGACCGTGGCATTTACTTCCCTGTCTATCTCGCCGTTCTGGTTTATCACGCTGGTGTTTACAAAGAAGGTCTTAGTTATGGTGAAGTTCTTATGGGATTGGTTAACGGGCACGCCGAACATGTCATAGACTATGGTACTTGCCGTCCACAGTCCCGTATTCTCCGTGGTTGATATGTTGAAGAAGTTCGAATAGACGTAATCTCCGGCGACCTGGTCTCCATGGCTCCCGTCATCATAGACCTCTATCTCTATGTCGTCCCCGGCTCCCGGGGTCCCGTTGCTCAGGCTCACGTTCACCGTGTCCAGGAAGCTGTACGGGTCGTAGGTTATGTTCGACTCTATGAATATGGTCTCGTTCCTGTTGTACACGTCGTAGTCTGTGTGTGTGATCGATTCCATAGGCATGGTCTCGTAGCTTCCGGAGGTCACTGCAGGCATGTCCCTTGTTATGTCTCTGACCGCGATGAACTCCGACGTGGAACCGCTTCCTATGTATAGCAAAGCTGTCTGTATTATCGATTCGAACGGGTCTACGGTGACTGAATCGAGCTGCACTCCTATCCTCTCATATGGTGTGTAGTTGTAGACGTAGAACTCGTCCGTCGTCTCGTTGAGATTGACCATGCCCAGTACCTCCTGGGCGTCCGAGCCCGCCATGACCCACGAGCCGGGGTCGCTGGAATTGCCATCGTAGAAGGACACGCTTGAACCAAGACCCTGCCATGCCCTGCCGACATCGAATGCTATCGATCCCATGGCTGTGGAATTGCGCTGTACCGGGTATGCCGCAATGTTCGTGTAGTTCTGGGTTATGTGTATGAAAGCGCCAAGGGTCTCGTTCCCGGCCTTGTTGTAGAAGTGGTACTTCTTTACCATCATGCCCTCGCCCGTCGGGGACGAGAGGTCACCGAAGAGCACCTCGTCTCCCGTCTGTATGACGGTGAGCCTCAGGGGGCCCTCTATTATGGCCACGCCCGAGGTGAAATCGAAGCTGAGGTTGTTGGTCCCGTTTGAGTACTCGCTGTATTCGGCCGTCCTCCCGGTCTCATCCACAATGAAGAACGGGACAGGATAGTCCTTGAACCTGACGTCGTACAGGCCAGAGGTGTTATCGCTCCTGTTGGTGTCCATGTAGAAGCTGAAGGACGTGGTGTTTATGTGTATCTCGTCTCCCGAAAGCAGGTAGCTTATGTTGGTGGGATAGGAAGGTTGCTCCTTGAGGCCGTTCTCTTCTATGTCGAAGTACATGAAGAACGTCCTGTTGTAGTTTGCGGGCGTAGTACCGTTTGCCATGAAGACGAGCGTTCCAAAGGCGTTCGTCGCCGGATTGTGATGCAGGTCCTTGTCGAACTGGCTCGGAAGAGGGTGCATGACGCCGCCAGTGGAATTGTATTCGACGACCCTCGTGGAGTTGTCGTCGAACGTGCCCTCCACGTTGATCTGCCTCAGCACCTCTGTCAGGTTGAGGTCCACCTCCACCGGCCAGTCGTCGAGCTGCACCCCGTGATTGTAAAGGCTTATCTTTATTCTGTAGGTCCAAGTCGCATTCCACCACTCGTTCTTGTGCACATTATAGGTGTCGTTGCCCTGGAGGTTCGCATCGTATCCCTGCGTGGAGCCGTTGCAGGTCACCCTGAAGCTGTGGTTCCCCGAGTACTTGAAGCTTCCCTCGTACCCGTAGAGCTGGTTTCCCGGGTCGTATGTCATCCCGGCCGGAGCCGTCCAGAAGCCGGTCGAGTTGAACTCTATGTCGCATGTCACGCCGGCGCCTGCTATGGGCGCCCCTCCAAGCGTAGTGAAGTTCGCATAGAAAGTCATGTTCTCGTTTATGAAGGGTACGATCGAACCTCCCTGCGGGTCATAGGAGCTCCATATTGCAAGCCCGGAAGTGGAGCCCGGAACGTAGACGTAGGAGCCCGTGAACCTGGCATTGAGGATGAACACTAAGGCTATGATTCCCACAAGTGCTATCCCCGTAATGCTCTTGGTGCCTATCATCGTCCCATCACTTTCCGAGGAGGACCCTCCTGCTCTTTTCATAAGCGTTCCTGCTTATCTCGCCGTTCTCATAGGACTCCTTCAGCTTTGCAAGGAGCATCACCTTCGAGTGGCTTCCTCCGCTCCCGGAAGCCGTCTTGCTGGAAGCCTCTGATGACGAGGCAGCGCTTATCTTCTTCTCGAGCTCGACGAGCTTCTGCATGTTCTTCTCCCTGGCGCTGTTGTACTCATCCTCGCTCATAGCCTTGGCATTGAAGTTCTCCTCAAGCGTGGCGAGCATCGTCTCTATCTCGGATTTCTGCTCTCTGAGCTTTGAGACCTCCGGGCTAGTGCCGGAAGCCGCCGGCGATGCCGTCTGAACATGCGGCGCTGAGGCGGCGGCTGTCGCGGTCTGCCTCACCACCTTCAGCTCGTCCTTGACACTTGTGACGTCCGCCTTTGTCGCATAGTCGGATAGCCTCCTTGAGACCTCCTCGACGTTCTTGACGACATCCTCGACCATGCCGTTGAGCTTGTCCTGCTTTATCTTGTAGTCGTTGAATTCGTCCAGTTTCTTCTTCATGTCCACATATACGCCGTCAAGCCTCGACGTCGTGGCCTTCTGCCTCTCCTCTATCTCCTGTATGCGCTCGAGCTTCTCTCCGACGTGCTTGCTGGCCTTTATTATGTTCTCCAGGCTCCCTATGTCGGTCATGAGACCCTTTATCTTGGACAGGCTGTCGGAATTCATCTTGTTGGTCCTCTCGAGCCTTTCCACCCTCGTGTTGACATCCCTCATCTGCTCGTCCCTTGTCGTGAACTCACGCAGTATCCTTGCCGAGTCTATCTGCGAAACTGTGTCCTTGAGCTTGTCCATGAGGACGTTCTGCTCCTTTGAATTGGCCTCCCTCTGATAGACTATGGACCTTATCTCGGCGAAGTTCTCCACCACCCTCTGCATCTTCTCGTCCACTATGTTCTTGGCTTCCTTGACGCTGTCCACCAGAGCCTTGACCTTCTCTATATCCGTTTTCATCGACGTGAACTGCTTGTCATAAGTCGAGACAGACTCGGCGGATGATTTCACGCTCCTCAGTTCGCCTGTGATCACGTCTACCTTCGACTTCAGCAGAAGCTCCAGCTCGTCGACCTTGGTCTCCATCTTCCTGAGCCTTTTGTCGGTTACCTCGACGCTTGCGGAAGCTATGACGTCCTTCAGCCTGTCCTCTATCTTCTGCTCCAGTATCTTTATGAGAGCCTCAGCCTTCTTGGTCTCCTTATCCTGGAGTGACGGCGGCTCGCCTGATAAAGAAGGTGCAGCGCCTCCGGGCACCTGCCCGGGATAGCCGGACGAGGTGCCGCTTCCTGCAAAGGACGCCTCGGCCTCCATCCTCTTCTGCACATCCTCAAGCTCCTGGCTCGATGACGGGACGCCTGTCGCCTTCTCTGTTGGGGATGGCAAATCCTTGCCGCCTCCGGCCTTCTTTATCTTCTCTATCTTCACGTTTATGTCAGCCAGCTTCTTCTCGTTCTTCTCCTTGACCTCCCTGTAGGTCTTGTCAGGAAGGGTGGCATCCCTGTAGGAATCCTCCACTGATGAGAGGAGTGCCTCTATCTCATCCTTCTGGCTCTGGAGTTCTTCAAGGGACTCATTCGGCATTCCGGCATCGCTCGCTCCCTTCTTGTCCTCTCGTTTCCCGCCCTTCTTTTCAGGCTTCTTCGCCTCTTCTGAATCATCATCCTCGTCCTCTCCTTCCGGCTCGTCGTCTTCATCGGCCTTCTTTTCAGGAGCTTTCCCGGATTCCTTCTTTTTCTGCTTTTCATTCTCCCCGTCATCGGAAGGCTTGTCTTTCTCCTTCTTATCTTCAGCAGGAGTCTTCTCTTCTGCATTAGCAGGCGACTCGCTTATGTTCTTCATGCCTTTTGCATCGGCCTGCTCTGCAGGAGATGCAGTTTCGGCAGAAGCCGCGGGCTCGTCAGCTGGAGGAGCAGACGGCTCTTCTGGCTTCTTCTCTTCGGGCTTGCTCTCGCCGGGCTTGGGCTGGTCTTCTGCATTCTCTTCGGCCCCCGCGCCGGCGCCGCCATCGGCAGCGCCCATTTCTCCGCCGGTACCATCATCCTTCCTGTCGCCCTTCCCTGGCCTGCTTAGTAAGCCCTTCATCCTAGACTCCAGTCTGGACCTGAGCTTCTCCTTCTCCTCCCCCGGAGATTCGGGGGCTTTCCCGTTTCCTTCTTCGCCATCCTTTGCCATATCTATACCTCCAGTTTATGCTAAAGTCCCTTCACCCTTGTCCTCACGGATTCCATGTAGCTCTCGGCCATGGTGAACAGTCCCTGCTTGAGCTTGTCAAGGGCAAGGTTGAGCTCGACCTCGACGTCTCCTGTATCGACGCCCTTCTGCTTCACTGCGGCAAGCTGCGCCTTTATCTGGTCAGCTTCCTTGCTTATCTTGACGTACTTGTCTATCTCCTCTGCTGTCAGCCTCTTCGTGTCGTGAAGAAGCGGCCTGAAGGAGACGAACCACGGCTTACCGTCGTTGTAGGAAGCGTTCTGCATGAGACCCGTGCCTGTGACGAGCTTGGTAATCTTGCTCGCATAGTCCGGACCGTACTTGGTCTTTACCCTGTTTATGTCGCCCTCGTACTTCGAACGGAGCTGTATCTCCGTGGATATGTTCGCCCTTATCGCCCCACGGAAGTCCATAAGGACCTGGGATATCATGAATATGCCGATGCCCCACTTACGGAACTCTCTGCATGCCCTCTCAAGGACTATGTAGCCGCCCTTGCCGCCGTACTTCGGAAGCAGCCTGTGGACCTCGTCGTATATCATCATCATCTTCATCTCGCGGGCCTCCGGAAGCCTCATGGCGAACAGGCCTTCGACCGTCTTTCTCACGAACGTGTCCATGTCCTTGTTCGGAAGCTTCTCCGTCACTATGACCGTCATCTCGCCCTTCCTCTCCATGACCTCCTTCCAAGGCACCTGGAAGTCTGCATTCTCCGCGACCATTACGTTGACCTTGAACGCCCTGGCGTCCTCAGGCCTCAGGTCGAACTTCGGATAAAGTTCTAGCATCGCCGGGTCCTTGCACGGCCTCATGAACCCTGTCCACTGCGCGGTCGGGTCTATTACGACTATCGGAACGCCCCTCTTGAGAAGCTCCTCGGAGCAGACCTGTGCCGACACCGACTTTCCGGCACCCGTAGAACCTGCGGCTATGCTGTGCGTCGTCAGGTCGCTCATGGTCATGTACGCCTTTATCTCAGTCTCTGCGACCTTTCCTACGAGAAGCGAGGCATCTCCCGCCTTCGGAAGCTTGTTGACGTTCATCGGGAATATGTACCTCGTCTTGGCCTTCTTCTTCTTTCTCCAGTCGCGGTAGAACTGCGAGCCGAAGTGGTAGCCTGGTATCAGAGCGAATATTATGGCATACGTTATCCAGCTGGAAAACAGCGCCTGAAGCATCTTCAGAGGCGGCGCCACATAGAGTACGTCGAAGGAGTCTATCGCGAATGCCTGTTTCTGTCCGTCCCAGTAGGTCACGTTGAGCTCGACGGAGTACCTTCCTATGAGGGTGTCTTCGGGTATGAACATGCTCCTCTTGAAAGTCTTGACCTGGTCTATCGCCAGGGTCTCCCTCTCCCTTATCACAATCTCCGGATTGTCCAGATGCCTTATCTCATAGGTTATCACAACGTCGTCTATCTCAGCGGTCTCTCCCATGTTGAGAAGCGTTACCTCAAGCGAAAGGTTCGTCCCGGGCTCCACCGTCTTGCTTAGCGCCTTGACCTTGACGTCAAGCAGCGGCTCCTTGGGCCTCTCAACCTTCACTGTTATCGGCGTAACGTGCGTTATGTTCCTGTCCCTTATGGTCGTCACTATGTCGCCCGTGTATATGCCCTCCATGGTCGACGGGAGCGTGAAGACCTTTATCTTTATGGTGCCTGTAGACCCTGCCCTTATGTCTATGCTGGGCTGCTCTATCATCACGAGCTCCCAAGCATTGCCTGTAGCCTTCACGTCAGCTGTTATCGTGGCCGGGAGGCTGTTCTTTATGTCTATGCTGTGTATCTCGTGCTCGCCCGGGCGCAGCGTCACGAATATGAGCTGCGAGTCTATCTCCACGGGCATCCTTGGTGGCGTTATTGCCGCGGCTGCAGCACCGGCGCCGCCTCCGCCGCCTCCGCCTCCGCCGCCTCCGCCCTCTTCAGGAGGCGGCTGCTCCTCCTCGCTTACCTCGCAGTCCTGCGGGCAGTTACCGACCGATTCGCCATAAGCGTTCTCGCACTCCTCGTTCCCGCAGATGTACTCGGCGACGGCATAACCGCCCGAAAGTGACGTAAGCGTTACTGATATGGTCTTCTGCGTGCTGTTCACGCCTGCGCCGCTGAGCCTGTTCCACAGGCCCGTGCATCCGGTTCCCTGAACCCAGTCAGTGCACTGGTATATGCCGAGCAGGTTGGTGCTTATTATGTCGCCTGAATATGAGGAGTAGTTGAAGCTCAGAGTCACGTTATCGAACGTGAACTCGAAGGTGTCGTTCCACGTGGTGTTGTCGCTCTTGTTGCCTGCGAACATGCTGTCGTTGGCCTCGAATATCCTTGCCTCGAAAAGTCCCCTCGTGTTGTAGCCGACGAGACCTATGTCTTTTATGTTACCGAATACTAGGGGGTTATACATGTGTCTTTGTATGTCCGTGCTTCTCACATACAGCGTCTCGTTCCAGACGCGTATGAATATGTCATATAGCCCGGCGTCAAGGGTCTTGTTGTAGTATCCGTTTGCGTCCGTCGCTATGCTTGACATGGTGCTGCCCGCATCCAGGAAGTACATGCTGTAGTTGACGCTCACTGGAGGCTTGGGGTCAGGCTCGTCCTGATCGAGCGCGTATCCGTGGAAGTACACGAGCACCGAGACCTGGAAGCTCTTGTTCGTAGTGTTGTAGTTGGAGGATATGTCGTAGGCCGTGACGTTGACGTTGTATATTCCCTTCTCTGTGGTATTTGTGAACACGCCACTGTAGAAGTACGTGTCGCCTACCCACTTGATGAAGCTGAGGTTGACGCTCTCGGTAATGTTGTGATGCTCGACGAAGGCTGACACGTTGGCGACACCGCCGGCGTCGGTCACGTTGACCGTTATGGTCGCCGGGTTGCCTCTGGAGACCTTCGGGAACGGGCTTATGCCTATGACTATGTCCGGAGGCACCGGATCCACGTATATCACGGACCTGTACTCGACGTCCCAGTAGTAGAGGTTTACCACAGTCGCGTTCGCGCCGGCTCCCATGACATGGCTGTAGTTTGCGCTGAGGTTCATATGGTATCCCGTCGCGTTCTGGAGGTTCGGGGCGGTGAAGTTCAAAAGCCACGTCCCGGAAGAGGCGTTGTATGTGGTGTTGGTTATGCTCACGGGGTAGGCTCCCGTGGTGTTGAAGAGCCCCGCGCCCCAGGTGACGTTGTTGGTGTCGTTGATGCCGGCTCCGGCGTAAGTGAGGTTCACCTCTATCTGGAGCTCCTGGGTGTACATGACGCCCATTACCGGGTCGGTCTCAAGCGGACTGAGTATGTCTATCGAGTATGGATGCACGCTCAGGTTCACGAGCGTCTCGTTTATCAGCGTCCCTGTCTTGGCAGACACGTTCTTCGTCATCACATAGCCCACTATGTTAGCGTACCCGGAAAGCAGGGGAACGGTGTAGTTCACCGTGACGTTCTCGTTCATGGTCGGGCTGAGTATGACGACGTCCTTGTCCAGGCCGAAGTACGTGTAGTTGCCTCTCGTCTCATCCATGTATACGTCTATCTCGGTCGGGTCCACGTTTCCTATGTTCTTTATGTTTATTATGTCGGCTATTCCGCTGGTGCCGTGTATGATGGTCTTCTCTATGACGAACGGTGTCTGGAGCCATGTCAGGTTCTCGGGTATTCTGAGCGTGAGATTCAGCACCTCGTAAAGCCAGTTATCCGCGGTCACGTTTATGATTCCCGTGTATGACCCGGCCGGCAGCTCTGACGGTATGTATACGCCTATGGTTATGTTGTCCGTATGCCCTGGCTCTATCGTGGTTATGTTGTCGGGGTTGAATACGACCGTGAAGTTGCCGTCAGTGCATACGAATCCTGAGATGCAGTCAGCGGTCACGTTCGATATGTTGACGCTTCCCGCGGACAGTATCGTGATGTTCTCATCGCCGTAAGTGCCGTTGGTTATCCAGACCGTGACATTGTCGTTCAGGACGTCCATCAGCTCGTTCTCCAGCACGACGACCGTGAAGTTGGTGGTGCTGTTAGCGGTGGTGTTGTCCACGTTGGACCAGTTTACATTGAACACGACGCTGTAATTGCCTGCGACGAGGCCCGGAGGCACGACTATGCTGGTGTTCCTCGTCTCGCTCTTGTTCGCATAGATTACCGGGAATGCGAAGTAGTCAGGCGTGACGCTCCATGTCGTGGAGTTGGGCGTCGTTATCGTCACGTTGATCCCGAAGGCGCGCACGTATCCGGCGGTCGTGTTGAACGTGAGGTTGTATTCGGTCGTGGCATTCGGATAGACAGTCATATTGGATATGTACAGGGTGGTCTCGTTTGGCACCGCGAGCACGGTGGTATTCAGGGTCGCAAGGCCGTAGACAGTCTCGCAGCTTATGAGGTTCTCCGTGTCGTTTGCACACACCTGGAAGGCATAGACGCCTATGACGTCTGCCGTGAAGGTCCTCCAGTAGTAGGAAGCGTTATGGTCCATCGGGTACGTTACGTTCGTGCCGTCTGGCCACGTTGCCGTCATCCATGCATAATCGACTATGCCGTTATCCGTTATCGTGGCGCTTACGTTCGTGTTGCCGAACAGAGGCTCGAACTCAACGGGGTCGACCGTTATGTTCCCTATCGTCGGCGGCGGGTTGGTTATGTTGAGTGTGAAAGTGACCTGTCTCGAAGGCGGATTAGCGATGGCGCCGTCGTCTGTCACCGTGGCGAGTATGCTTATGGTTATGTCATGAAGTCCTGGGTCTTCGGTAACGGGAATCGAATATGTGATGCCCACCTCTCCGCCTATCTGCCTGTCAACATCGAATGATATGAGCCCGGAGATCTCGTCGTTCATGCGTACCAGGTTCGCCTTCTGCCCGCTCTTGCCGAATGATATCGTCAGCTTGACGTTACCAGTGTTCGTGTAGTTTATCACCCCTATCGTGCCGTTGGTTCCGAGCGGGGTGAAAATGGTCCCGAAGGTGGACGGGCCGCTGTCCCATGTCTTGTCAAGCGGGACCGTGACGTTCATTATCGCCTCGTCGTTCCCGGTGTTGCTCGCGTTGGCTACAAGCAGCGTCCAAATGTAGCCTGGCGGCTGGCCGGCAGGAACCGTTATCGTTATGTCGGTGCTGAAGTTCGTTCCCGGCATTATGAACGTCTGGTAATCGCTCGGGTCTATATCTACCGCGCATCCAGGGCAGCCGCCCTGTGACGTGGGCAGGCCTATGCTGCCTCCCAAGGTTATGACGTTGACCTTCTGGATCCAGTCATTGCCCACCGAAGCGACCGTTATGTTGTCTACGAACGTGGTCTGGCCGTGCGGGGTCGTCTGCTCAATGATGTCCTCTATTATGTCGACCACAGGGTTCGATGATACCACGACGAAGGTCATGTCCTCCGTGCTGTTTATGGTCTTGTCGGGGTTCGTCCACGTGCCGTTGGCGTGCACGCTTATGAGCTTGGGCCATGTCTTCTCCTTCACGGTCACGGACAGGTTGAAGGCGCAGGACTCTCCCGGATAAAGCGTCCACAGGCCCCTTGAGACATCGAAGGTCCCGCATGTGTAGTTGTTCTGGAGCTGCTGCGTGGTTATGTTCCTGTAGGCCGTCTCATTGGATGAGTCGTCATAGAGCGTCAGGTTGACCCCGTACATCCTGGCCGGTCCTGGGTTGGTGAAATTGACGGTTATGTTGAACTTGAAGTCATCCGTCTGGGTTATCCCGGACGCGATGACGGTGCTCGGCGAGGAGTTTATTATGCCGTCGTTCTTTCCCCATACGGTGAACTGGTATATCTCGGACTCGTTGAGGTTGTGCTCGTCGAAGGGGTCCCACGCCCTGATCGTCAGGTTGTACGTGCCGCCCACAGGTGGCATGTAGTTTATCGTGAACGTGTCTTCCGATGTGTTCATCATCTTGGTATCGTTATATCCGAGGCCCGGGACCAATATGCGGGCGTAGACCTCGTAAACCTTGTAGTTGTCGGTCACGACTGCCGTTATGTTCGTCATGTTCAGGTTGGCCTCCATGCTGGCATTAGGTACCACGGTAACGCTGTGTATCTGCGGCGGCTCGTTGTCCTGTATGTATATGAGCGCGTCGGCGTCAGTGGTGGATGCGTTGTAAAGCAGCGTCTGGTTGTCGGTTATGTTGCACTTGAGGTTGACGTCCAGCTTGTCTACTGGTATCCAGGGCCTTGTGACGTAGCCCGTCGCGTTAGTGTAGAACGTGCCGTTGTAGGTGTAACTGCTCTCCCCTTCGTTCATGTACCATATCTCGACTGGGTAGTTCTCAACGCCCATGAGGCCGTTGTCGTCCCTCACCCTGCACGTGAAGTTGAAGGGGCTCGGATACGGGACCGTGCTGAGGTGGGGCGGGGAAATCCAGAGGACGCTCGCGGCCGCCGATACTACTACCGTGACGTTCTGGCTGGTCGTATCGAAATATGTCTTGCTGGTGACTGCCGTTATGTTCTGGATGCCCGTCTCCATCGGGTCTGGGTCTATGTACTGCTCCCTTCCGCTGCCACCTAATATGATGAGCAGCCCCATCTTCTTGTCATACCACTTGACCGTCACGGAGAGAGTGTAGTTCCCGTTCTCGTCCCACACGCTGACGTTTCCAAGGAAGTTGGAGACGGTCTTCGGTATCAGGGTCCCGTTCAGCGGGGATGTCATGTTCATGTACAGTATGCCCCTCACAGTCACGGTCGTGGTGTTCGTCGGCGACGGGTCGTTAGTGGACGGCTTGGTCGCATTTATGTAAATGACGTTGGCCGAGGGCGTCGCGGAATCGTCAGGATTGAATATGAAGAAGCAGTATCCCTGGCTGTTCGTGGTGCAGTTGCCCAGATAGTGCGTGCTGTTGTAGAAGTGCACAAAAGCGTTCTGAGCGTACTCGTTTGGCGGCGGGAGGTTGGCATCCTTGACCCTGACCCTTATGTAGGTCTGGTTCGGAGCGAACGAGTCGTTCCTGTATACCCACGAGTAGTTCTGCCATATCTCGGATATGCCAAGAGGCCTGTGGATCAGGATGGTGCTGTAGTTGACATACTGCGTCGCGTTGAAGTAGAGGGTCGCGTTGTCTGTTATGGAGCACGAGATGTTGTGATATCCTGCTATCTCAGTGGAGGTGTCCCACACCCAGTGGGCCGAGCCGTTTTCGTCGGTGACGTTGACGTTCTCAAGGCTGCCGTTCTCGTAGAAGTACACGGGATATGACTGTATGGACTCGCCGGTGTCGACGTCTACGACATGGCACGTGACCGGGACATCGTCTCCTGCGGAGAACTCGCTGGAGTTCGCGGGGGTTATCCAGTCTATGCCGCTCCACCCATAGACCCACAGACTGAAGTACGTGCCGTTGGGATCGTAGTACTGGCGCGTCGCGTTGACATAGAACGTGCTCGGGTTCAGGCTGAGGTTGTAGTTAGGAGGCACGAACCAGCTGGCACCGTAGCCCGTTCCTATGAGCCCGCCAGTCTGGTTCCTCCATGCTACCGAGCTGTCGTTTACGAATTTCCCGCAGTCGTCTGTCACCGTCGCGTTGAACGTTATGTACGTGTTCTTGTTTATGATGCTTCCAGGAACGGGAATGTAAGGATGCGAGTAGAGCTGGCCGTACACGATGACGTTCTCGTACGGGCCGTAGGGCGTGTCATAGCACACGTCGTCGGTCTGTCCCCTCCATCTCTGTATGCCCGCGAATGAATTGCAGCTCGGGTTGTAGTTTATGCTGCACTGGCCGTTTGCAACGGACGTGCACGGGAGGCTTATCAGGCCGGGAAGGTATATTATGTGAGCCTTGTATGAGGCGTTGGCCGGCTGGCCGGAGGAGTCCATGACCGTCAGGTTTATCGGATGGTATCCGGGCACGCTGAAGCTGGCGCCGGCCGAGATGGCATCCACCGTCAGGTTTGTCCCCGAGGCCACCGACTGGTTCGAGGCTATCTGGACGCCGTTGACGCTGAGGTTGACGTAGAGCGTGCTCTCGTTGAGGTTCTCTACGCGGACGCTGAAGGATATCACCTCGCCCGTGCCGTTTATGTACTTGTTGTAATCGAATCCGCTGTCCTTGACCGCGTACTCCAGGTATGCGCCGTACGTGGCCTGCGGTATGAACAGCCTCTCGTAAGAGTACTTGAGAAGGACCAGATAGTACGCATTGGCTGGCTGTCCTGACGGCCCGAGAACCGTCATGTTTATCTCCTGGTCGCCGGGAATGTTGAAGCCTGCGCCGAGATCCACCGCTCCTATCGACACGTTTCCTCCCGCGGGAATGGACTGGTTGTCCGCGAGCTGGAAGCCGTTTAATGTCAGGTTGAAGAGTATCGGAGTTGCATTGAGGTTCATCACCGTCATGTTGAAGTAGTTCATCTTCGTGTAGTTGAGTACGTATGGCTCTGAGACCGTCTCGTTGTAGACGAATCCTGTGTCCTGGTAATAGGTCATGTTCCTTATCACCTTGGTCGAGTTGGTGATGTTTCCGAGGACCTCGTACATGGTGACGTTGATGGTCTGTGTTCCAGGCACGGTGAAGCCCGCTCCCTGGTCTATGGCGTCTGCCCTGAAGCTTGCTCCGTTCGCGATGGACTGGTTGGATGCTATCTGGACGCCGTTGACCGTCATGTTGATGTATATGGTGCTCCCGTTGCCGTTTGTGACCGTGACGTTGAACGTGCTCATCTCACCGTAAGAGGAGACGTCCTCGGTGTGGTTGAATCCCGTGTCCGAAGAGGTCTGGTGCAGAATGGCATACTCGTCCAAAGTCTCATGGACCGTCTCGTACAGCGGCGTGTCGCCGTACTGTCTTATCCATACAAGCCCGTCGACCCCGCTCGGATAGACGTCCGGGTTCCTGTCATAGTCGCGTATAGTGTACTGCAGCTTGGCTGTGTCAGAGCCAAGCCTCCTCACGTCATCATCGCTTGCCGTTCCGTTCACCGTGAGGGTGACGTTGTCGGGCTGCAGCTCGAGTTCCAGCAGGCCCGCGTAATACCTGAGGAAGGCCGCGTAAGTGGCGTTGGCCACGGAGCCTGAAGAGTTGAGTATGGTGACGTTTATCGTCTGCATTCCCGGAAGGCTGAAGCTGGAACCGTTTGTCCTGGCGTCCACCGTCATGTTAGTGCCGTCAGTGACCATGTAATCCGTGACCAGCGGGTAGCCGTTGACGCTGACGTTCACGTATATGTCCGTGCCGTTGGTGTTCTGGACAGTTACAATGAAGTAGTTCACTATGTTTATCTCCAGGACGTTCTCGTTGTGCCCGAATCCCGAGTCAGGCGTGGAAGCCGTGTGCATGGACTTGGACAGGTTGGTACCCGTCTCGTCGGTGAAACCACCCGGCTCGTCTATTGTGTAGTACTTGAAGTAGTTCAGCGGCCCGCTGAGGTAATCGGCGCATGCGAATGACAGGTCCTGGAACTCCGGGAAGTCGGAGGGAAGGTATTTCTCGTAGGTTACATGTATCCTCTGCATCGCGGTCTCGTTCCATGAATATGTGTCAAAGCTCTTCATAAGGCTGACGTTGTTCCAGTTCTGGTCGTCGTCCTTTATGTGGAGCAGGAAGTCGTAGTCCTCCCCCCACCCGCCCAGGTACTGGGTCTGGCCGTTCACGGTCGGGTTGGTCAGCTCAGGTATCTCGCCGAGGTAGAAGGCGTTTTCCTTTATGGTTGTGTTCGGCATGTAGAAGGGCGCGCTTATGTCGAACCTGATGTTCCACCATGACGATGAGTCGTATGTGGCGCTCTGCCACGTGCAGTTGTACCAGCCGTCGGCCTCGCTTTCAGTGGAGC
>CAZGWZ010000001.1:11319-26552 GCA_964529545.1 uncultured archaeon | reverse complement strand
GTTTCCCGAAGACCTGAAGAAGAGAATCGCATCGTCCCAAGAACTGAGTATGCAATTATAAATGCTTACGTTACTGCTGTTGTACATGTCAATCCTTGGCACAGCTATTCCATCAGCTGACATTGACTGGCCGTCAATCCAGAAGGATAGACAGTCCAGAATGACATCATTGTTGGTGATGCCTATGCATTTGTATCCCGGACCTAGGCTTGATGTTATGTTCTGTGTTATCTTGTATATTCCCGGATGTGTTATGAGAGTGCAGTTTGTTATGTTATTGTTGATGTAGAACGTCACGTTCATGAAGCCGAGATTGCCAACAGTGTCATTCACATAGATACTGAGGTTGTGAGAACCGACTGTCAGATTTTCCGTAATCGTCGTGTTTTCACAGTATGGGATTGTTGTGTTTTGTCCGTTGTCTATACTGTAGGTGCATGTGTCGTTGGTGCTAGCATCCGAAACCGAGAAATCCACGTGTATTTCGTCTGAATAGTTGTACCATGACTGGGGACTGGTTATGTATATATTCGGAGCAGTCTGATCCAGAGTGAAGTATTTTGTGGTATAGTTTGTGTTGTCCTCGCTGTCATTCGCGTACACGGTGAGGTTGTGCTGCCCATCCGGCATCGGGTCCATTGTACCAGACCACGTGTTCCCTACTATTGAGCAGTTTGTAGAATTGAGCTGCCCGTCTATGTGGTAGTACGAACAGTGGACATCGGAATACGTGAAGTTGAAAGTATTATACCGGGTAGTCGTGTTTTCCGGTGTGACTATGGTGATGTCCGGTGGTGTAGCATCGCAGTCAAGCGTCTCGTTGTCGTACCAGGTGATGTTGCTCCATTGGTCTGAATCAAGCCCGGTCTGTGCATAGCAGTTGTTATCGTCGTATTGCACCCACCATGTCCAGTTAGTCAACTGGCCGGTGACGTTGCAGGACGTGTTTCCCTCATAATTCTTCGTGCTGTTCACCACGGATGGTCCACATGCATCGCTTACCGTAAGCCAGAAAGTATCTCCCGTAGCGTTCGATGTATAGTTCGTGTTCCCTGAGGTATTGGCAGTGAATATGTAACTGCCCGTCAGAAGCGTGCTTATGTTGGGATTGGAAATGTTAGTCCAGTTCGAGTATAGGAGAACGCTTCCAGAATCGCTGAATACCATGTACCCCGTCACGTTAACGCTCTCATTGTCGTATATGCTGAGGTTGGACCTCGAACCGTTCAGGTGAAGTGTTGTTGGATTAGTTGTGTTTTGGATAACTTCGTACGTGTAACTGGTGCCATTCATGTTGCCTGACGTGTCGTTAGCCCACCAGATATAATCATAAATTCCTGTTCCAATATTTCCGATAGCGACAAACCACTCAGTTGTTACATTTGACGCTGTGTGATTCGTGCCATCGAAGTCCAGCCTGACAGCATCGACCACTCTGTCGTCTGTCCACGACATGTTGAACATATGGTTCCAAGGGCTGTACTCTGAACCGTTGGCAATGGATTGTGTCCGGCTCGACCACTCCGGCGGCGTTCCGTCCGGAGCATAGTTCGTAAGGTTGACTGTGTACCATAATTCCGTGTCCGTCCTGTTGAGGTTCCCTGTGGTGTCGTTGGCATAGACGAAACACGCGTACGTAGTCGCGTTTGTAAGTGATGTCATGTTAATCGTAGCGTCATATCCTGCTACGTCCATCGTCTCGTTGCCGGTAACATTGCACTCGATGTTTGCCCCGTCAAGAGCTTCGCTCCCGTTGACCATGTAGAATATGTAGCTCTCGTTATCTGTGTAAGAGAGGTTCGTAGGCATGCTGGTGTCAAAATTTATGTCAGGAGCCGTCCTGTCTATGTAGAGTATCCACGTCAGCGACCAGTTGGCAGTGACGTTTGTGCAGTTGACGTACCACTCGTACGTGCCCTCCGAAAGGCTGATGTTAGCATAGATCGAGACGTTGGTCCCGGCAGGGACGCTGCTCGTGTTGTAGAAGGTCCCGTTGAGGATGAGCGTGCACAGCGCTGTTGCATTGTCGCCCGTGTAGTTGAACACGAACTCTATGGTGTCGTTGTCCGCCGACGTATAGGTGCCGTTCTGCGGCAGCACCAGGCTGACGCTGTCTATGCCGAGTCCAAGGACGGTCAGCGCGTAGATGCTCAGTATGAAGATGGCTGTGAGTGAGAATATGGCAAAGTCTGAGCTGCGCACCGCCTTCATTTTCATATATAATCCCGGAAGAGATTGACCCCATTTCTTTTTTCTTTCCCGGTCTTAAATAAGAGACGTTTATACCGATTTCGCCTGTTTTTGGCTCATTTTTAGAAACTTTCCTCTGAAAAACATTTATAAAAACAACCCTTTCAATAATTAGTCTATGGAATTGAAGGTTCTTGAGAAGGCGCCCGAGAAGCTCAGGCTTGAAGTGCATGGCGAGGATCACACGCTTCTGAACATCCTCACAGAGTACGCCTGGGAAGTGAAGGCCAAGCAGGCGTCCTACATAATACAGCATCCGTACCTGTCCACTCCGGAGCTCATAATAAAGTCCAGCAACCCTAAAAAGACGCTTGAGGATTCCGCAAAGCTTGTGAGCGAGAGGGTCAAGGAATTCAAGGTCGGTTTTGACAGGGCGATGAAGAAATAAACAGATGTAAATCCGTTAAGTTTTTTAAGGTCACTTCTCAATGATAAGTAGGAACAGCGACCAGTTAGTCTGGATGTTGCGGATGATGTTGTTATGAACGGAAACAAAGAGACCTTAGTGTACATACTCATAGGCGTAGCCTTGGCCTGGGGGATAAACCAGGGCATGGGTGTTGCGCTTGCAACCGATATGCCTGTAGTGGCCGTCGAGTCCAACTCGATGGTGCCGGTCTTCTACAAGGGTGACATACTCGTGCTTCAGGGCAGGACAAGCGAAGGGTTCGAGGTAGGTGACGTTGTGGTCTACTCCGTCGACGGCAGGTCGATACCGATAGTCCACAGGATAGTCAAGGTCAACCCGGACGGCTCTTACCAGACGAAGGGCGACGCCAACAGCGGGCAGCTGCCGTTCGAGTATCACGTGCCCGGCGAGGCGATACACGGAAAGGTGGTCCTCATAATACCTTATCTGGGATGGGTGAAACTCGGGGCAACCGAATACGTGCTCCCGAACATAGGTTATCTTTTTTTAGCCGCAGTAGTAATAGCAGTAGTATATTATGGCAGGAGGTTGATTTGATGGAGTTTTGTCCGAAATGCAAGCTGGCGTTGATAGTTAAGGAGAAGAACGGCAAGCGCGTGCTCGTGTGCAGGAAGTGCGGCCATGAAACAGACAAGTACAAGCCGCTCAGGATATCGGAGAAGATAGAGAAGAGCCCGCTGGACAGCGTGGTGGTAATAGAGAAGAACGAGGACACTCTTCCTAAGACCAAGGTCACGTGTCCCAAGTGCAACCACAATGAGGCGGTATGGTGGGTACAGCAGACAAGAAGCGCGGACGAGGCGCCTACGGTATTCTACAGGTGCACGAAGTGCAAGCATAGCTGGAGAGAGTACGGTTGATTCCTTTTTATTCTACCTTTTGTTTTCATCATTATGGAGACAATTCTCATACTCGGCTCGAAGGAATACCCATTTGGGAGCAACGGTGGTGAAGACCCCATCCCGAGCGGTGGCATGGAGACATACGTGGATGACCTCGCACCCGAGCTCTCAAAGCTGTGCAAGATTATTATAGTCACTAGGAGGTTCAGGGGCAGGGAGAATCACGAGACGTCCGGTAACATAGAGATACTGAGGGTGCCGTGGCTGAAAGGCAGGTGGTTTCGAAACCCGACGTTCAACAAGATGTCATTCTTCTACTCCCTGAAGCCTGCAGGAAGCGCTGACGTGATATACTCAAACGGCGTGGTGGCGGGATTAACCGGGCTCTGCCTGGGGAGGATAAAGAAGAAGAGGACGGTCTACAGGCCCGCTGGGACGGCATTCCTTCAGCAGGGCTTCCCGCTGAGGCAGATTCTCTTCTTCACCGAGAAGCTCGTCATGAAGAGGTCTGACGCCGTCGTATTCCACTCGGACGGAGAGAAGAGGAACGCTCAGAAGTTCTTTTCGTTGGACCTCGACAACGGCCATGTGATACTCACCGGGTTCCCTGTGGAGAAGTTCGCAAACACGAGCTCCGGGGAGCCTGCGGACGAGAAGGGCATCGTCATATCGGCCATAGCGAGGTTCGTACCGGTTAAGGGACTGGAGGTACTTCTTGAGGCATGCTCGATGCTGGAGAGCGACTTCGGCCTCCTGATGGTCGGTTCCGGCCCTGAGGAGGAGAAACTGAAGAAGCTCGCAGAGGAACTCGGGATAGCCGACAAGGTCAAGTTCATGGGATTCAGGCATGACGTGCCTGAGATACTGTCAAATTCTCAGGTGTTTGTGATATCGTCTTTCTCCGAAGGCCTCCCGACATCGCTCCTGGAGGCCATGGCCGCAGGCAACGCGTGCGTGGTGACGGACATAGGCCTTCCCGTAGAGCACATGAAGACGGGGCTCATAGTGAATCCCGGCGACCCCAGAGCTCTATTGAAGGCCCTGGAAATACTCGCAAAGGATCCGGGGCTCAGAAAGAGGCTCGGAGCGAGCGCGCGTAAGTTCGTTTTAGACAACTGCACACAGAAGATGGCAGCAGAGAAGCACAAGAAACTCTTCGAAAGCCTGCTGAAATGACCATTTATTAACATAACTCAGGTATTATTGATATGGCTGTGAATAAGGTGCTTGTAACGGGAAGTAGCGGCACGATAGGCACGAGGCTGTGCGAAAAGCTCTTGGATAAAGGCATAGAGGTTACGGGCATCGACTGCAGGAAGAACAAATGGAGCAAGGATGTTGGCAAAGTCACAGTCATTGGTGACATTATAAAGGACGACGTGCTCGGAAAGGTTGGGAAGGACTTCGACATGGTCGTCCATCTGGCGGCAAACGCAAGGGTCTACAACCTGGTCGTTGACCCGTCAAAGGCCATGGACAACTTCAGGAGCCTCTTCAACACGCTCGAATTCTGCAGGAAGAACGGTATAAAGAGGTTCATGTTCGCGTCCAGCAGGGAGGTATATGGGAATACCAGCAAGGTAACGCACAGCGAGGATGAGGCCTTCGTCAAGAACTGCGAGAGCCCTTACACTGCATCAAAGATAGGCGGCGAGGCGCTGGTCCATGCATACAACCAGTGCTACGGCATGGAATACGTCATAATCAGATTCTCCAACGTCTATGGCATGTATGACGAGAGCGACAGGGTGATACCTCTGTACATAAGGCAGGCAGCCGAGGGCAAGGGGCTGGTCGTATACGGGAAGGGCAAGCTCCTGGATTTCACGTACATAGACGACGCTGTTTCAGGGGTCATGAGCTGCATAGAGAGGTTCGAGTCCGTGAAGGGCAACGTCTTCAATATAGCTTCAGGCAAGGGATACTCTATAGAGGACATCGCAAGAATGGTGATTAAGCTCATGGGATCGAAGAACACTATCAGGATAGAGGAAAACCGGACAGGCGAAGTCGTGAAGTTCATAGCTGACATAGGAAAGGCCAGGAAGTTTCTTTCATACGATCCCAAGGTCGGGATAGAAGAGGGCATTAAAAGGTCTGTAGAGTGGTACAAGAGCACTCGCTCCGGGTGAGGGAGGCCCTGCGCCCTTTAAATCATAAAGCCTACCTATTATCTGGGTAGCTTCATCTGGTGATTTCATGAACACCGCTTTCGTACTAAGCCGCCACGGGTCATTCCGGGAGATACTCGAGAAGATGGGCGGCGACAAGTCGTTCATGGTAGAGCTCGCGGTCATAAGGAAGTATGCCGAGAGGTCTGAGAAGATGTTCGTTTTCTCCCATGACAGCGAGGACTTCAGCCCGATGTTCCCGGGCAACTGCAAGCACGTCAGGTTCTATAACTCTTTCCTCTACTCGCTTTTCGGATGGCTTTTTGTCATACTGTATGCGAGGAGGAACGACATAAGGCTCATATACGCAGAATCCGTATCAGCGCTAATCGAGCTCATGTTCGTAAACAGGCTCACCCGCGCCAAGGTTGTGCTTGATTACCTGTACCTTTGGCACCTTCCGGTGACGGGAGTCAAGAGACGGTTGCTGATGATGCTGGAGTCCTTCCTGCTCGGATTCGCGGACTACTTCATAGTTGCCAATAAGGACATAAGGAAGTTCGTGGGAGACCGCGGCGAGGTGCTTGACATAGGAGCGAACGCGCTCCTTACAGACCTCTTCAGGAATCCGTCACCGGATAAGAGGATAAGCAGGCTGAAGGGCAGGAAGATACTCTTCGTAGGAAGGCTCATAAGGATAAAGGACCCCCTCACTCTCATAAGCGCGTACAAGGAGGTGAGAAAGAAGTACCCTAAGCTGCATCTCGTCGTATGCGGTGACGGGGACCTCATGTCAGAATGCCAGATGGCGGCAGACGAGAATGTGCACTTCATGGGATTCGCAAAGAGTATGCCGTCAATAATGAGGTCGTGCGACATGTTCGTCCTTCCTTCGCTTTTCGATGCCTCCCCGAGGGCGCTTGTCGAGGCCATGGGAAGCGGGCTTCCGTGCATAGCGACAAGGGTGGGCGGCGTGCCGGACTACCTGGACGAGAGCTGCGGCATACTCATAGAACCTGCGAATGAGAAGATGCTCATGGATAAGATCGAGTTCGTCCTGAAGAACCCGGGAAAGGCGAGAAGGCTGGGGGAGAAGGCGAGAAAGAGGATATTCAAAGATTACGATCTTGAGAAGAACATCGAGATGCAGCTCGACATCCTCATGAAGAAGGTTTAAAAAAGTAAGATGCTTTACCATTCTCAGTGGTCATTATGAAAGTATGTCTCATAAACCCGTCATGGAAGATTACAGAAGGCCTTGCATCAGACGTATACCAGCCGATAGGACTAGCATACATCGCATCATACCTGAGAAAGCATGGTCATGAGGTAAACATAGTTGATGCAATATCCGAAGGCTGGAAGGAGGGCGGCAGGTACTGGGGACTTTCACCGGAGCGGACTCTCGCAAGGGTCAAGGCTTCGAACCCCGACCTGATAGGCATGAGCGTGCCGTTCTCAAGCAACACGGACGCGAGCTTCGAGGTGGCAAGGCTCATAAAGGAAAGGCTCGGCGTGCCGCTCGTGCTTGGCGGTGCGCATCCTTCGGTTCTTCCTGAAAAGACCATGCGTGACAGCGGCGCTGACTACGTGATAATGTCCGAGGGCGAGGAGAGGATGAAGAAGATTGCGGACAGCCTAGAAAGGAAGGGCAGGCCAAGGTTCGACGGCCTGGGATATATTGGGAAGAGCGGTCCGGTCATAATACCCCAGACAAGCTACATAAAGGACCCGGACAAGCTTCCGTTCCCCGCAAGGGACCTCATACCTATGGAGAAGTACTTCGAGGCGGCGAAGAACACCGGAAGGCTCGGGCAGGAGAACCACAGGCGCTGGACGACCATAATAACCTCGAGAGGATGTCCCTTCCACTGCGTTTTCTGTTCCATCCACTGCATATCAGGCTTTGCCTGGAGGCCGAGGACGCCGGGCAATGTGATGAAGGAGATAGACAGCGTCGTGGAAGACTACGGCATAAATCACATACTCTTCGAGGATGACAACATGACTCTCAGGATAGACAGGGCGAAGGAGATATACAGGGGGCTTATAGAGAGGGGTTACGACCTCTCGTGGACTGCCCCGAACGGGCTTCGTGCAGACACGCTGGACATGGAATCGCTGCAGCTGATGAAGAAGTCCGGATGTGCAGGATTCTCGATTGCAGTCGAGTCAGGGGATCAGAAGGTGAACAACGAGATAGTGAGAAAGAACCTCAACCTCAAGGTCGTAGAGAAGGTGGTCAAGAACGCAAAGAAGGCGGGGCTTCCAACGACGGCTTTCTTCATACTGGGATTCCCGGGTGAGAAGATAGAGAACATGAAGACGAGTATAAGGTATGCAAAGAAGCTCATAAGGCATGGTCTCGGAGACGCAACCTTCTACATAGCCACGCCGCTTCCCGGGACAGACCTCAGGAGGATAGCCGAGGATAACGGATATCTCGTAGAGGAAGGCTTCAATCCGCTCAATCCTTACAACCCTCTTATCAAGACGCCTGACTTCTCGCCTTCGGATGTGGCCAGGATGAAGATAAAGGCGACGAGGGAAGTCAAGATCGAGATGTTCATGTCAGACCCTTACGGCTTCATGAAAAGGTACGGGAAACCGCATATAGTGAAGGGTTATTTAAGCCGCCTCTCTCATCTTTTAAGAAAAGAGCTCGCGTGATTAAATGCTCGTCTCATTCATAACCCCCGCATACAATGCGGAGAGGACCATAGGAAGGTGTATAGACTCCATCCTCAAGCAGGATGTCGGAAAGGAGGTTATAGTCGTTGACAACGCGTCCTCGGACGGCACACGGGGTATAATCAAGAAGTACGGTAAAGACGTGAAATATGTCTATGAGAGGAAGCGCGGTGAGCCGTGCGCAAGGAATGCGGGTCTCGATGCGGTCAAAGGAGACTACATCGCATTCGTCGACTCTGATGTAGTGCTTCCGAAAGGCTGGGCAAAGAAAGCCCTCTCCATATTGAAATCCGATGAGAAGATCGGAGGAGTAGGCGGGCTTGGAAGGAGTGCAGACGACGGCATAATCTCAAGGGTGGTCGGAACGAGGATTTACGGCCTTGACGAGTCGGTGGAAAGAAAGGAAGTCGACTCCATAGCGACCATGAACCTGCTGCTGAGAAGGGATGCCATAGGAAGCGACCGGTACGATGAATCCATGGTCCTTGGCGTAGACACGGAATTCAATTTCAGGATAAGGAAGAAGGGATACAAGCTCGTTTTCGACAGGTCTCTCTCAGTGCTCCACTACCATCCCACGACGATCGGAAGCCTTGCGAAGAAGTGGTACACGTACGGGAAGAACTATCCGTACTTCTGCACAAAGCACAGGGAATTCAGGGGCAGGGGCTTCTTGGTAAAAATCCTCTTCATGCCAGTGATGCTTTCTTCATTTTTGGTCTCGGTTGTTTTCCCGCCCGCTCTTTTAATCCCGTCAGCCCAGGTCGCGGGGCTCTTCATCTTCTACTCATATGTAGGTGCAAAGGTATGCAGCGGGGCCGAGATGCTGGTCTTCCCGTTCGTCCATACCATAAAGCAGCTGGCCCAGCTGTTAGGTACGATGGTAGGCCTGAAAAGGATGCTATGACTACTTCTTAGCAAAGATTCGCCAGCTCCTGCCTCCGAGGGACGTGACTGATATGTCCCTGAGATTGGCGCTCCTCGCCCACCCCTCGCTCTCCTCTTTGGTGTAGTAGTTGTTTATGGGAGTGCCGAGAAAATCGTATGCGTCAGCGAGCTTGACCCTGAAGGGGAACCTCGCGTAATTCTTGAACGGCAGCCTTGAGGAAAGTCTTCTGGCGCCGATTTTGTTAAGCATATTATAGACTATGTTTGTGAAGTGGTAGATGCATGCGGGAACGTAGCAGAAGTAATAAAGCATCCTCTGCGGCATCCTTACCGCAATCTTTCTTATGGTGCCTTCCAGGAAAACGACCTTGAATGTCCTGCCTTCGCGCCCGTATAGCCACACAAAGATTTCGTCGCCCTTTCTGAGAAGCTTCACGAGACTCGTGTAACCATTCTCCGGATGCGGAAGGTGATGGAGAACGCCGATGGACATTATGAAATCGAATTTCTTCCTGAACGGCGGATTGTATATGTCGCCCTGGACTATGTGGGCATTCGGGAACCTCCTGCAGTTCCTGTATGCGGCGTCGACTGCATCCGAAAGGTCGAAGCCTATCACGCAAGCCCCGTACTTCGCAGCGTAATACGTGTGCCTCCCGAAGCCGCAGCCGGCGTCAAGCACGGTCTTGCCCTTGAAGAAGGATTTCGTCTTCGGTTCTATGTACCTGAGGAAATTCTCTTCATACTCCTTGTGCATCTCCGAGAAGACGTTCCACTGGAACCCGAAGGACTTCGATGTCCTCTCCTTGGCCGTCTGGGCTTCTGAGCGCTCGACCCTGCCAGCCGATATTGACACGTCGCCATACCTGTCCTTGAAGTATCCGAAAAGCTCCCGGTTGATCATCGACTCGGGAAGCATCCTGGGCACGCCTCTTATGACAGGATACCTGTTACTGCATTCCTTGCAGGTGAGCAGGCCGTCCAGTATCTCTTTACCATCGCTCTCGAGAACCTCGATGGAAAGGTCGCCCTCGCATGAGGGGCACATTAGTAGAGGCATTAATGATTTTTTCATGGATTCACCCTTGAATATCGATTGTCTGGATTAAATTTCTTAATCAGCGGCATGGGAATTCATACACACTGGCGATCGGGGCACCGTATGAAACGACGCGGTAGACTGGCTCTGAGTCCTCTATGCACTCTTTCGTGAAGTCGCTCATGAAGCTCTCCATCCAGTATGAGCTGAAGCGTGGCGATGTGACTATGTAGTTCACCCTGTCGATGACTGACGGGTCTTCCTCATACTCATAGAAGCTTATTATTTCTATGTCTTCTCTAAGTATTCCGTCCTGTTCGAAAGAGAATCCTGTGACAGAGGACGTATCGACCCTTCCGGTTATCTGGCCTATGTCGCCATACTTGTAGGTATTGAAAATGTTCTGGAACATAGGCACGTATATGCTCGAGTTCTGCGGAAGGTTTTCGTTCATCCATGGCACTGTCTCCAGATACGGCTCCCCGGACCAGACCGGCTCAAAGAGCTGCGTGCTGTAAACGCCGCCCGTCCCTCCTACAAGCACGCTGAAATAGCTGTCCGTGTGGCCGTTGAGTATAGACACCAGACCAGGCAGCGCTATCAGCAGGGCGACAGCCGCCAGTATTAGAATCTCCCTCTTCTTGTATTGCTTTGACTTCCTCATGGAGCTGAGAAGCCTGTCCGCGCCTATGCCTGACAGTATAGCTATGAAAGGGAATATCTGTATGTACTGCTGGACGCCGCTGTATGATATGCCCCTGAGGGAGAACACAACAAGAAGCAGGGTCGCTGAGAGCAACACGAGCAGGGACAGCCTGTTCTCCAGATTTGCCGTATGCTTAAGCGCTGCATAGGCCCCGATAAGTGAGAATGTCATTATGGTGACGGGAAGAGTCGCAAGCGAAAGGAGCGTCTGGAAGAAGAACGGCGCCCTGGTATAGGCCTCGCCCATGAAGAATGATGTGGCTGCTCCGGAACCGGTCGCGCCGGTGTAGTATGAGACCCACCATGAAAACCTCTCCGCCGTATCGAACCACAGCCATGGCCACAGCAGCAGGGCAAAGACAGGCGAAAGGAATGCAATGGAGTATGCCGGAAGGGGGACCTCTGCGAGAGCAGATTTCACCTTATAAAAAATGCTGCCTTCTGATGAAAGTGCCGATCTGAGCCTTCCGGCCTTCACGGCAAGCCTGTCCCTGTAGCTTACCAGAACCCATACGATAAGCGCTATGGGCAGGAACCACAGCTGAGCCTTGCTGGTCATGGCTATGCCGAAAACCGGGCCTGCCATGAGAGCATATTTCCTGCTCTTGGTCGCCTTCCAGAATACCCATACGCATATTATCCACATCATGGCCGAAACGCCGTCTATCAGCACATACTTGGTGAACGAGAACAGTACCGGCATGAATATGAACGAGAGCCCGGAGAAGAAGGCCGCCCTTCTGCCATAGCCGTCCCTGACGAGGAGGTATAGCACCAAAAGCCCTAACGCAGAGAACAGTATTATCGGTATCCTATGGGCGGCTATTGACTCTATTGTCCCCAGCTGGACGCCGCTGATGGCAAATATCGCCGCCCATCCTATCCCGGAAAGCGTAATGGCAAGCTTCGGTCTGCCTTCCCAGCACCTGCTGTACCACTCGGTCCCTATGAAGCTCTTTGTGAGATCGCAGAAGAAGAGGTCAGTACTGCCGGTCGCTGTGGCATATATCGAGTATGCCCTTGCCTTGGCCTGCGCGATGTATCTCGGCTCGTCTATTGTAAGCCCTGTCGCGGGAAGGGTATATAATGCGAGTGAAAGGTAAAGCGCCACGAGGAAGACGGCTACCGCTATGTCCGTCCTTCTCTTACCGGAAAAGCAGTCTCTCAATGCCAAGCGAATCTACCGTGCCAAATTAATATATTCCACGCTGTCATTTTAAATAATGCGAATCCCGGTGATTCCTCATGGGAAAAATTCTTACCAATATAGCGGTTCTATTGATAACGCTCCTGATATTTACAGGGGCATTAGAGCTAGCTCTGAGGCTGCTGACCTATCAGAACCCCCTATGGAACAAGTATCATGAATACTTCGTATACACCTCTAACCCCGGACAGACGTTTGTCAGGTATGACTCTGATATGAACAGGATCGAGATGACGGTAAACGAGAGGGGGTACAGGGGCGATGTCATACCTTATGAAAACACCGAAGGCAGAAAGAGGATATTCGTGATAGGTGACTCTTTCGTCGAATGCTTCGGCCCGGGGCTGGAGAACTGCTTCACGACGGTCATGCAGAAGTCGCTTGGCGACAGGTACGAGGTGATAGCATACGGTACATCATCATGGGCGCTGGATAACGAGTACAAGGTGATAGAGATGGAAGGCCTCAGGTACGAGCCTGAGACGGTCATAGTCGTATACTTCCTAAACGATTTCTGGGATGCATCGAGGGACCTGGTATTCAGCGTCGAGAACGGGACGCTTGTGGACAACACCCCGATAGAGTGGGGCCTTTCGAAGAAGCTTTTCTTCCATGCAAACCAGGCTTCCTACATAGTACGTTTCGTGACGGGAACGCTCGGGAACTTCGTGTCTCTTGACAGCCTTGCAAAGGCGCTCGGGGTTTCAAGCTTCAGGAGCGATGATGGTATGGAAACCGTCTCATGGGGGATACCAAAGAAGATATTTGAGGACGTGGAGGTCGAGGAGATAGAAGAAGTCTACTACAAGACCGGACTGATACTGGACAAGTACAAGGAGCTCTCGGAAGAGAAGGGTTTCAGGCTGATATTTGCTATAGCGCCTATGAAGGAGCAGGCGTCGGATAGATACCTCAAGGAGTTCATAGAGAAGTTCAATCTTTCAGAGAACACAGACGTCAACCTCCCATACGACAGGATAACGGGCATGATGAAGGAGAGGGGCATAGAGTTCATTGATGCCAGGCCGATGATAAGGCTTGAGGAGAGCCGGCTCGAGGCTGAAGGCGAGAGCCTCTACTACGAGGACGATACACATTTTAATGTTCTCGGACAAGATATGTTCGGAGAAATAATACTCGATTATCTGGGAGAATGACTGCATGGGAAAGAATAAGTCTCTGATGGGAGAGGTCTGGAACTTCCTCAAGGTGAGGAAGGCATGGTGGCTGGCTCCCACGATAATACTCCTGCTGCTCGTCGGTGTCCTTATAATAATTGCTCAGAGCAGCGCGCTCTCACCTTTCATCTATGCGCTTTTCTGACCCAGTTAACCTTTTATATTTAGGCTCCATGTTTCTACTATGGAATTTGAAGGCCACGACAGGGCAATAAATGCAGGGAGGGAAGTCGGTTTCTTCCTCGGATACATGGCGTTTTTCACCATGTTCTACTTGATACTCAGCTTCCTCGGCAAGATGCCATTCAGTATCGCGCCGGAGGATTACCTGCTCATGATCCTGACGGTGTTCGTCTGGGGAAAGGTTGTGGCAAAGGTGGTAAGGCATGTCAAAGGTTAAAGATTTCCTCTTGGGTATGAAGGAGGGCTTCAGCAGCTTCGGCTTCGGTGTGACGGGAGTGGTGAACTTCGTGCTGCTCTCTTTCGTGTACGTTTTCGGGGTAGGCCTCACATCAGTCGCCGCAAAGGCGACCGGGAAGAGGTTCCTGGGTGAAGGGGTTGACAGCAAGAAGGTGTCATACTACGGGAAGCTCGGTCTGAAGAAGAAGGATGTGGAGGACTACTACAGGCAGTTCTAGGTGATATCATGTACATATTGGGTCTATCGTGCTTTTATCATGACAGTTCGGCGTGCCTCGTGAAGGACGGCGTGGTTGTCGCGGCAGCAGCCGAAGAGAGGTTCACGCGAAAGAAGCACGACATACGATTCCCAAAGAACGCCGCTAAGTGGTGCCTCGAACACGAGGGTATAGGTATAGAGGAAGTGGACCACGTCGCGTTCTACGAGAAGCCGATGCACAAGCTCGAGAGGGTGCTCTACCAGCATCTCGAGACCTTCCCCAAGAGCTGGATAACGTTCTGCAGGACCATGCCTTCCTGGATAAACGAGAAGCTTAGGGTCCCGAGGGTAATAAGGAAGGCGCTCAAGTACAAAGGTGATATATTCTTCATAGACCATCACATGTGCCATGCGGCATCATCTTACCTGCCGAGCCCGTTCAAGGACGCCGCCATATTGACGATAGACGGGGTGGGCGAATGGGACACCACGACACTGGGAAGGGCCAAGGGCAATAGCATAACCCTTGACAAGCACATAATGTTCCCTCATTCGGTAGGTCTGCTTTACAGTGCCGTGACTTCCTATCTCGGCTTCAAGGTCAACAACTCAGAGTACAAGGTCATGGGACTCTCGCCGTACGGGAACATGGACAGGAAGACGAACCCCTACTACAGGAAATTCGTGGAGAAGATAATAGACGTAAAGGAAGATGGAAGCTACGCCCTTGACATGAGCTATTTCGTATATCAGCATAGGATGAGGATGGTCGGCAAGAAGTTCATAGAGGAGTTCGGGCCGCAGAGGAAGAGCGGCGAAGAGGTCACGGAGAGGCACAAGGACGTCGCAGCTGCCCTCCAGATGGTGACGGAGGATGTCATAATAAAGACGCTCAAACATCTTCACTCGATGACGAAATGCGACAACCTCTGCATAGCAGGGGGAGTGGGGCTCAACTCGGTCGCAAACGGAAAGATACTTAGGAACACCCCCTTCAAGCGCATATTCATACAGCCGGAGTCAGGAGACGGAGGCACGAGCCTGGGCGCCGCCTTGTACCTTTACAACATAGTGCTCGGAAATAAGAAGAGGTCCCTGATGAAGGACTCTTATCTTGGACCTGGTTACACGACCGATGAGATAAGGAGGTTCCTGGAAGAGAACTCGATAAAGTACACGGAATTCAAGAGCGACGAGGAGCTCGTCAGAAAGACCGCGAGGCTCCTCTCAGAGGACAAAGACATCCGCTGTATAATTAAGGAGAACTTGCGAA
>CAZGWZ010000001.1:0-11309 GCA_964529545.1 uncultured archaeon | reverse complement strand
AGATCCATATTAGGAAATCCTAAGAACCCTGGCATGCAGGACATAATGAACCTGAAGGTCAAGCACAGGGAGAAGTTCAGGCCGTTCGCCCCGGTCGTCTGCGCTGATGATGCCAGGAAGTACTTCGAGTGCGACAACCCGCTTCCTTCGCCCACAGACTATATGCTCATGGTATACCCCATAAGGAAGGAGAAGAGAAAGGAGATACCAGCGGTCGTCCACGTTGACGGGAGCGGAAGGCTCCAGAGTGTCAGGAAGGGTCAGAACGACCGTTACTACGACCTCATAAAGGAGTTCGGAAGGCTTACTGGAACGCCTATACTGATAAACACATCGTTCAACATAAGGGGCGAACCGATAGTCATATCTCCGTACTACGCATACAGGTGCATGATGGGGACGGGAATAGACTATCTTGTACTCGACAGGTTCATGGTCAAGCGGTCGGACAACCCAGGCCACATGTGGGACAGTGAGAAGTATGCAAAGGACTGATTTATTCAAGGCTGCGGGAGGCGTGCTGATGGCAGCGGCCATAATCATGAACCCCTTCGTCATGAAGGCATTCTATCAGGGCTACGTCTTCAGCCTCTCCGTGACCGCCGGCATCATAGCAAACGAGGCCGTGCTGTTCATAGGAGGTTTCGTCGTGTTCAACCTCGGCAAACTTGAAAAGAAGAAGAACAGGAAGAAGCTCAGAAAATTTCTCAGTAAGAGGAACGTAGCCTTCGTGATATTCATTGCGCTGATGATGTTCATAGCGGCTGAAGCCACGCTAAGGGCGCTCAAGCCTGAAGAGCCATTCTATGAGAATGATGCGCTCTTTGCGCCCATGCCCTACTTGATGCACACGAACCAGCCGGATTACACGTTCTGCCGGGAGGCTAATGCTTACCTGGATCCTGAAAATGCCGGAAAGGAGATGTGCTACAGCTTCAACAGCCTCGGCTTCAGGGGCGACCTTCCGGACCCCGAAGACGACAGCGAGTACACGATAATTCTGCTCGGAGGGTCCGCCGCATTCAACGGAGAGCCGCTTGAGAACTCGATAGCAAAGAAGGTCGAGAGGAACCTCAGGGACATGGGACTCGAGAAAGTCCGTGTATACAACTGGGGAGTCACCTCTTACAACTCCGGCCAGGAACTTGCGGCCCTCCTGTACCACGGAATCGATCTCGACCCGGAAATGGTGATAGTGTACGATGGGGCAAACGAGCTCCAGCAGTACTTCTACGACCCGAGACCCGGTTACCCTCATGCGTTCGCCTCCAACGAGAAGGCGATAAAGTACTTCAGTAACGAGACCAACAATCTGGACATCCCTGACCTCTTCCTGCTCTCCGTAAGAAGGCTTGAGAGCATGAAATTCCTTACAGAGAGGGTGTTCAGAAGGGTTATAGACTACCAGTTCACAGGAATAAGCCAGCTGAGGGCCGAGGTCGGCTACGGCACGGACGAATGGAAGGAGAGGATAGTCGATAACTACGTCAGGAACATCGAGAAGATGTCCATGATCTCCGAAGCCGCGGATTTCAGGCTGGCCGTTTTCATGCAGCCTCTGGTACACTTCAAGAGGCCTCTGGTGGGAGCTGAGATCCACATGGTGAGCACGCTGGATTTCCAGGAGTTCGTGAATGACACCTATCCGGAAATGTCCCTTGGCATAAAGTCCCTGTCTTGGGAATATCCGAAGAACAGATACTATGACTTCAGCAGCCTGCTGTCCGGCCACGATGCCCAGATTTTCTGGGACTACATACATATAACGCACGAGGGGAACGAGATTGTGGCGGAGAATATCGCGGAGCGGATATATCCACTAATCGAAGAGGATCTAAGAAGTATATGATGGTTCCTGCATATCGGTTGCAGATTTGCCTTATGTTCTGGTTGAAGTTTGGAAACTCGCATTTCGTCCCGGTCTTGAAATTTATTTATCCCCTGGGCACATAGATACTATCAGGTGCTCTGCATGGTGGAAAGCATAATGGAACTTAGAAAGAAGTGCCAGCCTAAGGAGAGTAAACTCTGGCTAGACAGGTTTATGAGAAAGTTCTCCATCTACCTGACAAAGCTTCTTCTGACTGCGGGCGTCACCGCGAACCAGACGACATTCTTTTCAGCCATATTCCTATGCGTGTCGTTCATACCCCTGATGTTCACGCAGTTCTGGTACAGCGCCTTCGTCAGCGCTCTGTTCCTGTTCATATCATACATAATGGACTATGCCGACGGGGAAGTCGCCCGCTACAGGGGCAGTAGATACCTCGGAAGGTTGATGGACGTCGCATCCCACGACATCTTCTATGCCGTATTTATCTTCCTGGGGTTCGGTCTCTACTTCAGGACGCTCGAGCCGTTCTACATCCTGGCAGGCATGTCGGCCACCGTCTCCATACTGCTTGCGAGGCTCCATCAGATAAGGCTCGAATACATGAACTTCTTTGCCAAGGTCACCCATGAGAACGGCAGACTGGCAAAGGCTGCTTACAGGATAACGCTTGCGAACACCTTCCTTCCTGTGATGTACATACTCTCCGTCTTCGACCTAAGCGCATTGTTCCTCGTCTTCTACGCCGTATACAACCCGCTTTTCTGGCTCGTGTGGTTTGCCAGGAAGGGCTGGTTCAATGAAAAGGACGCAGGAAAGAGCAACGAGACTGACGTCTGGAAGGAGATAGAAAAACACGTCTAGAGCGCCCATACGCTTATTAAATTTCCATTCAATGCTATTGCATTAGTGGTCCCATGTCACTCAAGACTCTTGCACCCTCTTTCATGAACAGGCTGATGAGGGCTAAGGAAAACCTAGGAAGCGGAGGCTGCCTCCTAAACGTAGGGTGCGGAGACGGAGAGTACAACCGCGAGCTTGAGAATGGATTCGAGGCCACCTTCGGCATCGATGTTAACAGAAAGGAGATATGCTACGCGGCAGGAGCGTCGGAGAACTCGTACTACATGGTCGCAAGCGGCAGCTCGATGCCGTTCAGGGACGGCAGCTTCGACCGGATCTCCTGCATAGACGTCATAGAGCATGTGGATGACGACGAATCCGTGATAAGGGAGATATCAAGGGTCACAAAAAAGGACGGCATCCTTCTCTTATCTGTACCCCACAGGAACTTCCCTTTCACCTATGACCCTGTAAACGCGCTTCTCGGTATCATAGGCAGGAAGATCGGGATAGGCATATGGGGGTTCGGCCACCTCAGGCTCTATGACGAACGTGGACTCTCACGGATTCTCCGTGTTAACGGGTTCGAAATAGAGAGGGTGGAATACCTCAACAGCTACTTCTCGGGTCTGGTTGAAGGATACAGCTCGAACATGCTTTACAGGTTCTTCAAGTCGAAGCGCGGTGTCTCGAAGAAGGGGCAAAGGAGTCCGCCAAGGGTGCTCCAAAAGGCAACCGAATCCGTGCTTTCTCTAGACAGGCGCCTCTTCGGAAGCTCCAAGAGGAGCGTGGGGATAATGATAAGGGCCAGGAAGGTGTGATGATGAAGGTGGCTCTTGTTTTTCCCCCGCTGACAATGAACGAGAGGTACAGCAAGAGCGTGGGAGACATAGGCGGGAACCTGGCTCCTCTGGGCCTTGCATACCTTGCCGCAGTGCTCAGAGAGGACGGTCACGAGATTGTGATAATAGACGCGCCCACGCTGGGCATGTCGTCTGAGGATGTCATAACGGAGCTTTCGCGTTTCGGTCCAGATGCCATAGGCATGACGGCTCTGACCTCTACGATACATAGGACGGCAGAGCTGAGCAGGCTAATAAAAGAGGGGCTGCCGAAGGCGTCCATAGTAATAGGCGGCCCTCACGCGACCATACTCCCGCAAGACACGCTAAGGAAGACCGGCGCCGATGTTGTGCTTGTCGGGGAGGGCGAGATAACAATAAGGGACATAATGAGGAATCCTGCAAAATACAGGAAGAGGCGCGTGGTTATAGGAAAGCGTGTCGAGGACCTCGATTCGATTCCATTCCCGGCATGGGACCTGCTGCCACTGCATCTTTACAAGTCGCTTCCGAACAATTACAAGAGGTCCAGGCATGTGCTGAACATGATAACCAGCAGGGGATGCCCTTTCAGATGCACCTACTGCTGCAAGGACCTCTACGGGTCCATGTACAGGATGAGGAGCGTGGAAAACGTCATAGAGGAGCTCAAGTACCTGAAGAAGGAGCACGGCATAAGAGAGGTAGCGTTCTGGGATGACCTTTTCACCATGAGAAGGGAATGGATGATCGAGTTCTGCGACAGGCTTTTAGAGGAGAAGCTGGACGTTGCATGGTCATGCGAGACCAGGGTCAACTACGTAGACTATGAGATGCTGAGGAAGATGAAGGATGCCGGATGCTGGAACATATTCTACGGCATAGAGGCAGGCGACCAGCAGCTCCTCAACAACATAAGGAAGGGAACGACGCTCTCGATGATAAGAAAGGCCGTACGCATGACAAAGAAGGCGGGGATAGAGATAAGGGGCTCATTCATGATAGCGCTTCCAGGGGAGACCCCAAAGCTCGCGAGAAAGACTATAGAATTCGCGATAGAGCTCGACCCTGACTATGCGCAGTTCTCAATAACGACGCCGTTCCCCGGAACTGAGCTTTACGAGAAGGCAGAGGAATGGGGCACCCTCAGCAAGGACTTCAACGAATACAATGAATGGAACCCCGTGTTCGTTCCGAAGGGGTACAGGAATGCAGACGAGGTGAGAAGGGTTCACAGGGAGGCCTTCAGAAGGTTCTACCTGCGGCCGAAGTACATAATGAAGAGGATAATGAAGATCCGCTCGCCAAACGACATAATGAAGAATGTTCTAGGCCTGCGGATGATAATGAGTTTCAACTGACTTCTCATCAGCGCTCTTCTGTGAGTGAAAGCACGCCGCCAATCGCCGCAGGGATTATGTATGTCAGTATAGCGGACAGTATGCTAAGCGCCATGACCTCCCCTGCGAGGACGCCGTAGAAGGAGAAGAACAGAAGCCATACGGCTTCCCTCGTGCCCCAGCCGCCGACAGTTATCGGAATCATGGCAACGATTGTCGCCAGGGGAAGTATTGATATGACGGCGCTGAACGGTATGTCTATCCCCATTGAGAGCGCTATGATGAAGGAAGCGCTGTAGAGGGATACCCATGCGGTAAGAGACATGATGAAGGGAATCACAAGAGACCTGATCCTTATCATGCTGCTGAAGAATGAGTTGAATGCGTCCCTGATGTCACCCTTCATGCTTTTTGGGACGAGGACCCGCCAGAATATCTTAAGAAGCCTCCTGCTGGTGTTCTCCCTCAGCATCACGAAGACGAAAGCCCCGAAGCATGCGAACGCAGCTATTATCAGGACGAACATGGACGGGGAGATGAAGTTTACAAGGTAGACGAGTCCTATGACCGAGAGTATGAACAGGACGAGCGTGTCTATGACCCTCTCAACGACGAGATTCACACTGCACTCGCCAAGAGGCCTGCCTGTGCATTTCTTTATGTATTTCACCCTGAGGAAAGTGCCTATCTTGCCGGGAGTTATGAATCCGTAGAATGCGCCTATCATGTATATCTTGTAAAGCCTGAAGAATCCGACCTTTATCCCCTGTTTTGAGAGTATCAGCTTCCACTTCATGTTCTGCAGGCTGAAATTGAGGACCACGAGAAGGCATGCGATGAGGATGTAGGATGCATCGACTGATAAGAACGCATCCGCTATGTTGCTTATGCCTGTGTTGAGTATGAGGTAGGCGAATATGAGAAGCCCCACCACTGGAAGGAACCTCGAGATTTTTACTGCCATCATTATGTATGTTTGGTGTTTATTTTATTTGGCTGAAGAGCCTGAACTTTACAACGCTGAAGAGCATCCTTGGAATGGCCCTGCTCATCTTGAGGCTCGAGAGGTCCTTGTCCTTCCACTCTATAGGGACCTCCTTTATCCTGTAGCCCTGTTTCTTTGCAGTGAAAAGCAGGAGAGCGTCGAATGCGAAGTTGGTGACCTTGAGCTCTGAGGCTATCTTCCTGAGCGTATCGCCGCGGAATATCTTCGCCGGGCACTGGGTGTCCTTGTATGGAAGGCCCAGGACCATCCGCGTCAGGAGGTTGAAGCCCCTGCTCGCGACACGCCTTGCAAGAGGCTGCTTCTCCAGAATCACCGAGCCCTTCATCCATCTCGAGCCTATTATTCCGTCATAGTCGCCTATCTCTTTCAGGAGTCTCATCATCTCCCCGGGAGGTGTGGCTCCGTCGGCATCCGTATACGCTATGTATCTTCCCCTCGCCTCGAGGAAACCCTTGAGGAGCCCGCCGCCCTTTCCGGCGTTGACCTCGAACTCCCTGAACCTTATATTGCCGTGATTCCTTGCCTTCTCCCTGACGACCCTTCCGGTTCCGTCAGTGCAGCCGTCCATTATGACGACTATCTCGTACTTCTTGCCGCTCTTCTTGAAGTACGCAGAAAAGGTGTCAAGCGTGGAGCCTATTCTGTTCTCCTCGTTGTACGCGGGTATTACTATGCTGAGCTCTGGAACCGGCGTCCTGTTCATAGATTGAGTATGGAAGTCATACTTAAATTTGGATTATCCAATATTACGTATGATTCTTGTAACGGGTTGCGCGGGGTTTATCGGTTCCGCTCTGACTAGGAGGCTCATCGGAGACGGTCACGAAGTCACCGGGATAGATGCCTTCAGGAACTTCTATCCAAGGTCCCTGAAGGAGAGGAACATGGCGGATTTTGCCAAAGACCCCAATTTCACGTTCATCGAGGGCGATATAGCCGATGCCGGCCTGGAGAAGGTCATCAAGAAAGGTTCTGTGGTATTCCATGAGGCTGCGCATCCCGGAGTGAGGCAGAGCTGGGGAAACGAGTTCTCAGAATACGTGGATGACAACGTGAATGCAACAAAGGTTCTGCTTGACGCGTGCAGGAAGGTCGCTGTAGAAAAGTTCGTGCTCGCGAGCTCGTCCTCTGTTTACGGAAATTCCAAGAGCGTGCCAGTCAGGGAGGATTCGGAAAAGCGGCCTGAGTCTCCTTATGGCGTGACAAAACTCGCGTCTGAGAACATGTGCTTTGCATATCAGAGCAATTTCGGGGTTCCTTGTGTGGTACTGAGGTACTTCACCGTCTATGGTCCGGGGCAGAGGCCTGACATGGCCTTCAACAGGTTCGCAAGCGCCGCGCTCTCCGGCGGGAAGATAACGGTATACGGGGATGGGAGCCAGACAAGGGACTTCACATACATAAGTGACGTTGTTGATGCCAACATGCTGGCCATGAAGGCGAAGTGCGAAGGTGAGGCCATAAACATTGCAGGAGGCGCAAGAGCGAGCATAAGAGACGTTCTCGGGATAATAGCAAGGCTTACCAAAAAGAAGCTTGACGTATCCTTTTCGGGAAAGGAGGCAGGTGACGTGAAGCACACATACGCTGACATAGGAAAGGCAAGGAAGCTCCTGGGATACAAACCGGGAGTCGGCCTTGAGAAGGGGCTCGGTGAAGAGATTAGATGGCTTGAAGGCGGTTAGGAGCCTCCCGCTTGGTGGTATTTAGAATGAGGATAGGCATACTCGTCTCCGGGTTCCCGCCGGAGTTCATAGGTGGGGCAGAGCTTCAGGCAAGGGGTCTTGCAAGGGAGATCTCAAAGGAGCACGAAGTGACAGTCTTCACGATGATGGCCGGCGGAAGGCCGGGCCGCGAGTTCTGCGAAGGCTACGAGATAAGGAGGATACGGTACATGGATATTCCCGTTATCAGGTATTTTTCGTACTCTTTCTTTGCGCTTTCCGAGCTCCTGAAGGCGTCCGGAAGGATTGACTTATTCCACTGCATATACGTGACCCCAAACGGCCTTGTGGGAGCCCTCGCGAAGGTGCTCACCAGGAAGCCCTTCATAACATCGATAAGGTGCACGAAGACCTACGTGAGCGGCGGGCTCCTTGGGTTCGTAAACAGCTTCATATTCCGCCTTTCTGACAGGATATTCATACAGGCAGAAGGCCAGAAGAGAAGGCTCATCTCAAGGTTCGGATGGCTAAGGAAATCGAAGGTGATAGTAATAGGGAATGGCCTTGATGTTACAGATAAGAGAGCCAGGGGCGGGTCCGTGCTCTTCCTCGGAAGATTCACCAGGATGAAGGGTGTGGAGGTCCTGGTGGACGCCATGAGGCTCATCAGTAAGCAAAGGCGGCCTAAGCTTGTTCTTGCAGGATATGGGCCGCTCGAGGGAAGGCTGAGAGAGATGACCAGAGGGCTTGACGTGGAATTCACAGGCGCTGTAAAGCCTGAGGATGTGAGAGCGGTGATGTCTGAAGCTGGTATATACGTCCTCCCGTCTGTCTACGGGGAGGGGATGCCTAACACTGTTCTAGAGGCCATGTCTGCCGGGCTTCCCGTGATAGCCACGAAGATTGTGGGCGTCGAAGGAGACCTCGTTAAAGATGGGATTAACGGACTGCTCGTCACGCCGGGAAAGCCTGCAGAGCTCTCGGCTGCGATAGAGAGGCTCCTTGGTGATGCTGACCTTAGAAAGCGCTTGATATCCGGGGGCCTAAAAGAGGCAGACAGGCACGAGTGGGGTAAAATCAAGGAAAGGGTCGTGTCCGAATACATGCGGATAATCGGTAAATGAAATATTAAAACTCCTGTCATCTATGAAACAGGTGCTGTAATGAAGCTTCTGGATGTCGCGCAGGAGGCCTGCAGGTTCATAAGGAATTGTTCCCCGAACAGCGCTGGCCTCATGAGAACGGAAAGGTTCGTCGTGAAGGAGAAGCGCTGGCTGACTGATTTTTCAGACTGCGACGACTTCGGAGACATCGCGCCATTCATGGCATGGACCGATATGGCATCAAAAAAGGAGGTCAATAAAGAGTGGGTTGACGGGCAGTTCCGTCTCATGAGAAGGCTTCTGATGCAGGAATCCGGGTTTTTTTCACCATATAAAGGAAGCGGTGTAAGGAAGTCGGTCCTCACGCCTTCATATCCGCTCAACAACATGGACCTCCTCTTGGGAATGAACATAATGAGGGCTCTTGGCAGAGGCGAGATGTACAGGGAGGGTTTCCTCTCGCTCTGTGACGCTTTCGTAAGGTATGCCATAAACGGGAAAGGGTTCGTAAGGAACGCGCTGCTTCCCATTCTGAGGTTGTACTATCCGAGGCGCGGCTATCTTGGATTCAAGCCCGTAGCTTCGGGTGTGTGCATGGAGTACCTCGCCGATGCGTTCAGTCTGACAGGAGAAGGCAGGTACGCAGATGCCTCGATGAAGCTTGCCAAGGGGTTCACTAGTACCGCCGCCTTCAGAAAGAGTTCTCTGTTCGCAGACAACGTATATCCGCTCACATATGGACAGTCTGCGATATCATCTCTGACGAAGAGCAACACGAGCATGGCTAACGGCCTTCTGAGGCTCTTCGAGGTGACAGGAGACGAGGCTGTCCGGGATCTGGCCGTGAAGGCGCTTGAAGGCATCGGAAAGCTCAGCTCTGCTGACGGCTCGTTCTACAAGTCTTACGACATCGCTGAAGGAAGGATCGCAAGCAGGAAGGTTGAGAAATGTGATAATCAGTCCGCGATGGACGTGCTCATAAACGCCTACAGCATACTGGGTGAAAAGAGCTATCTGGAAAGGGCCATGGAATGCGCAGGGTTCTGGATGTCACGCCAGGAAGAGACCGGGCTTTTTCCCGAAGGGGGGGATGAGGGCAGATGGTATGCGTGCAACATGGACTCACATGCTGATATAACTGTCTCCCTGTCAAAGATATATTGTCTGAAGGGCGGCCGGAAGTACAAAAAGTCTATAAGCAGCTCTGCGAGCTCGTTCGGCGCGTTCATGTGTGACAACGGAGCAGTCTACGACGTGCTGGATGCACGTGACGGGAAGCCGATTGAGCCGATGTGCGAGACCAAGATGATTGGTGGTGGCATCAAGGGGATGATGACCGCGTTCACCGTACTGGATGGCGTAAACGTAATGAAGGGAGAGAAGTATCGTCTTCTCACAAGGGACAGATAGAATGGAACTCAAGAATGCCATAGAGGGAAGGAGGAGCGTGAGGAGCTTCAGCAAAAGAGGGGTAAGCAGAGCCACGCTGGAAAAGGTTCTCCAGGCTGCGCAATGGGCGCCTTCTGCATGCAACAAGCAGATGTGGGAGTTCATAGTTGTAAGGGATGATGGGAGAAAACGAAGGCTTGCAGACGAGGCTAAAGCGGTATCATTCATAAAGGATGCGCCCGTGGTCATTTACACGCTTTACAGGAAGGACGTCAACCCTGACAGGCACGCGAACATACAGAGCGCGTCAGCCGCCGTGCAGAACATGCTCCTTATGGCTCACTCTCTTGGGATGGGCTCCGTCTGGATATGTCACTACGGAAGGGATGATGGAGTGAGGCGTATTCTCGGGGTACCTGGCGCTTTTGAGATAGTATGTGCTGTAGCTATGGGATATCCTGCCACGAAGCCTGCGGCTCCGAAGAGGAGGCCGCTGAATGATATATTGCACGAAGAATCCTATTCGTCCTCCGGGAAGGCGCTCAAGAACGACCCAAGGAAGTGGGATGAGAAGGAGGCAACCGATTACAGGAACAAGGGCATAAGGGCGACGTCGCCGTCGCCCAACGCGCACGACCCTGCATTCACAGAAGAGTTGAAGACCGAAGTCCTCCTCGCCTCCAGGAAGATAAAGGGCCTGAAGGTCCTTGACGTGCTCGGATTCTCAGGTAGCTACACCACACGCATCTCCGAGCATCCAAGGGAGCTCCATGTACATGACACTTCGAGGGACTCGCTGGAATTCATAAAGGAGAGGAAGAGGATGGCCGGCGCAGGCGGGACGCTTAAGGCGAGCGTCGGCGGGCTCTACAGGCTGCCATACCCTGACGGGAGCTTCGACGCTGTCACATGCTTCAAGAAGCTGGAGCTTGTCCCGGAGCCAGAGAAGCTTCTCTCAGAGATATCAAGGGTGACAAAGAAGGGAGGAAGGCTCGTGGTCAGCTTCTGGAAGACGCTGAACGTGCCGAGCATCAACTACGGCATCAAGGTCGGTATCCTGGGAAGAAGCGGCATATCAAGCAACGAGGGCCCGTCAAGGCCGATTCCGGCAGGTAAGGTGAAGGCCATGATCAGGAAGGCCGGCTTCAGGATAATAGAGGAGACGGGAATAAACATAATGCCGAACAGGTCTTTTGGGAGGAAGCTGAATCTAGAAGGAAGGCCGTTTGGAGGACCGCTCAGGAGGCTTTGCAGGACCATCCTTCTCGAATGCGAGAAGGTATGAAATTGGTACCGATTTGGGAGTTCGTTT